>NZ_JBEXCS010000017.1:0-123034 GCF_040605395.1 Streptomyces sp. NPDC005648
ACGGTGACCTCCACGTCGTCGTCGGAGTTCTCGGAGATCTGCAGCGCCTGCTCGACCGCGTACTCGTCCAGCTCGGAGAGCAGACCGTCCACGTCGTCCCGGTCGACGGTCAGGTCATCGGCGAAGTGCCGGTCGCCAGTGGCGTCGGGCACGTACTTCACAGTGACAACGATCCTCAAGCTCACGCCGGCTCTCCTACTGCATCGTCATTTCGGTGCTGCCTACCTTCAGGCAGCATAGGCGCCTCAAGCGGCCGATCCCGATCGGGGCGGCCCGCGCTCCGAGCGAAATATTACTCACCAGTACACCCAGTGGGTTCCCGCTAAGCAAGCGCTTTGAACTGTGACCTTTGCAACGCAGCGTAATCGGAACTCGACCGCTTCGCAGGGCGAGCCGTGGACGATCAGTCACGCAGACCGTTGAACCGGCCCTGGTGGTAGAGGAGCGGGCTGCCGGGGCCGGAGGGGTCGCCGAGGACGACCTCGGCCAAGACGATGCGATGGTCCCCGGCGGGCACCCGCCCGACGATCCGGCACACCAGCCAGGCGAGGACGTCGTCGAGGACGGGGACCCCCTCGGGCCCCTCGGACCAGGCGGTGGGCGAGCCGAAGCGGTCGGCGCCGCTCCTGGCGAAGGTCGCGGCCAGCTCCTGCTGGTGGTCGCCGAGGAGATGGACGCCGATGTGCTCGGTCTCCGATATCGCGGGCCAGCTGGAGGCTCCGAGGCTGATGCCGAAGGAGAGGAGCGGGGGCTCGGCGGAGACGGAGGTGAGGGAGGTGGCGGTGAAGCCGACCGGGCCGGCGTCACCCCGCGCGGTGATCACGGCGACTCCCGCGGCATGCCGGCGGAACACGGAGCGGAGGAGGTCGGGCGAGGCGAGCTGAGGGGAACGGGTGCCGAGGTCGGGCGTGGCCGTCATGGAATTGTCCTTCTGCGAGGAGGGGCGAGCGGAGTCGTGGCTGCTCAACAGCTCGGACAGCGCGCGCTCGCGTTACGGGCCAGGTCGACGTGCGGCCGCCCGTACAGAAGGAGTTCCCGTGGCATACGGTCAGGCTGACGATAGGTGGTGCGCCCAGTCAAGTACGTTCCGACATATGGGAGATGCCTCACCGTCAGGCTCACAGCCGTCAAACCGCCTCTCCCAGGGCGGCGATGACATCGGCCTTGCGCGGCTGGCCGGTGGCGCGCCGGACGACCCGGCCGTCGGCGTCCAGGACCAGCACGGTGGGGGTCTTGAGGATGTCGAGCTCCCGTACGAGTTCCAGGCGGTCCTCGGCGTCGATCTCGACGTGGGTCACACCGGGGACCAGGCCGGCGACCTCGCCGAGGATTCTGCGGGTGGCCCGGCAGGGCGCGCAGAAGGCGCTGGAGAACTGCACGAGGGTGGCGCGCTCGCCCAGCTCCTCGCCCAACTCGGCCACGCCGAGCCGCTTTCCGTCGTCGCGCCCACGCACGCGTACCCTCCCGTTCCGCCGCCGGTGAAGCACTCCGTAGGCGCTCGCCGCCGCGAGCACCACCACGCACACCACAAGTCCGGTCATCCACTGCTCCAGCGTTCACAAGACTGCAAAGATTCCCGATGTCCTGAATCGTTTCCGCTGCGGAATGCTTGATTCATGGACATCGATGTGAGGGGCCCGCGCTTCGGGGCGGCCGTGACGACCCTGGTGCTGGCCCTGGTACTGATCACCGGCAGTGCCTGGCTGCTGGCCTGGCAGACGCTGGCGTTCGCACTGGGCGCGGCGGGCGGGGTGGGCCGGTCGCCGTACGGCTGGCTGTTCCGGAAGATCGTACGGCCCCGGATCGGCCCGCCGACCGAGTTCGAGTCGCCTCAGCCGCCGCGGTTCGCGCAGGCGGTGGGGCTCGTCTTCGCCGGGGTGGGTCTCGTCGGTTTCACACTCGGACCTGATGTGCTCGGCCTCGCCGCGACCGGGCTGGCGCTCGCGGCGGCGTTCCTCAATGCCACGTTCGGGTACTGCCTGGGCTGCGAGATGTATCTGCTGATGCGGCGGGTGACGGTGCGCACCGAGTAAAGACCGATTAAAAGCACGAGGTGGATCAACGCCGCCTACGTGACGAGGATCTCCGCCGTTCACAGGAACTCGGACTGGCTCCCCGGCCGTTCTTCGGGCACGATCTGCGAGATGCCGTAAACCTACGGCTGCGTAACTTCCCGCCAGGAGACCCGTTCCCAGGCAGAGAGAAGGGTCCACCCCGTCCATGGCTGAGCTTGTCTACCGTCCCGTCGTCGGTCTCGCCCAAACGTTGTTCAAGGTGTGGGACCTCAAGATCGACTGCAAGGGATCGGAGAACATTCCGCGCTCGGGCGGCGCCGTGCTGGTGAGCAATCACATCAGCTACCTGGACTTCGTCTTCGACGGCCTGGCGGCCCTTCCGCAGAAACGTCTCGTTCGTTTCATGGCGAAGGAGTCGGTGTTCCGGCACAGGATCTCCGGCCCCCTGATGCGCGGAATGAAGCACATTCCGGTGGACCGCAAGAACGGCGAGGCGGCGTACCAGCACGCACTGGACTCGCTGCGTTCGGGTGAGATCGTGGGCGTCTTCCCCGAGGCCACGATCTCGCAGTCGTTCACGCTGAAGAGCTTCAAGTCGGGTGCCGCGCGCATGGCCCAGGAGGCCGGGGTGCCACTGATCCCGATGGCCCTGTGGGGCACCCAGCGCCTCTGGACCAAGGGCCACCCCCGCAACTTCAAGCGCAGCCACACCCCGATCACGATCCGCGTCGGCGAGCCGGTCGAAGCACCCCAGGACCAGTACGCGGGCGCCATCACCCGCCGCCTGCGCGAACGAGTCCAGGAACTCCTGGAAGCCGCCCAGCGCGCCTACCCGGTCCGCCCGAAGGACGCCGACGACACCTGGTGGATGCCGGCACATCTGGGCGGGACGGCACCGACTCCGGAAGAGGTCAAGGCAGCGGACTCCCGCTGAAGCGGGAACGGGCGGCGGATTCCGCCCGGTTGGGATGAACCCCTTCACAGCGCGTCGGGCAGCCTCTCCCACAAGCCGCTTCGGTCCGGAGCCGACTTCAGGGCGTCGAGGACGGCTGGATGGGGCTTGGCGTACAGGGCCGGGTAGTCCCTCTCGCCGGACTCCCGGTCGGGGATCCAGGCCAGTCGCTCGCCGTCCAGGGAGAACTGGGCGTTCACGCCCGGCTTGTTGCCGCGTGGGTCCTGACGGTGCCAGGCGCCGTTGAAGCGGACGGCGACCAGACCGTGGACGGCGTGGCCCCCGCCGTCGTCGTGGGCGAGCCGTTGGTAGCACAGGGCCGTGGGGATGTCCTCGGCGCGCAGCAGGGCCGCGAGGGCGTGGGCCTTGGCGTGGCAGATGCCGGTGCCCCGTCCGAGGACGTCGGAGGCGCGCCAGGTGACACGCGGGTCGCCCGAGTCCTGGGAGTGCGGGATGGCGTCCCGTACGAACTCAAAGGCCAGGCGCGCATAGGCATACGAGTCTTCGGCATCCTTGGCCAGGTGTGCGGCCGTCTCGCGCACCAGCTCGTGATGGTGGTCCACGGCCTCGTCAGCGGCCAGATAAGCGGACAGGTCAGGGGTGTTCTGGATGAGCTCCATGCCCGCAGAGCATAGAAAAGCGATCACCCGTCGGTCAATGACTTTACAGGTGACCGCATATCTATGCATGACGCGTCAGCGCGCCATCTCCTCCTTCAGCGCCGCCACGAACGCGTCCACGTCCTCCTCGGTCGTGTCGAAGGCGCACATCCAGCGCACGACACCCGCGGCCTCGTCCCAGAAGTAGAACCGGAACCGCTTCTGCAGGCGTTCGCTCACGTCGTGCGGGAGCCTGGCGAAGACACCGTTGGCCTGGACGGGGTGGAGAATCTCCACGCCGTGCACCGCGCGGACCCCCTCGGCCAGGCGCTGGGCCATCTCGTTCGCGTGGCGGGCGTTGCGCAGCCACAGGTCCTTCGCCAGCAGCGCCTCCAACTGCACCGAGACGAAGCGCATCTTGGAGGCGAGCTGCATCGACAGCTTGCGCAGATGCTTCATATGGCTGACGGCGTCCTGGTCGATCACGACGACCGCCTCGCCGAACAGCGCGCCGTTCTTCGTCCCGCCGAGGGAGAGGATGTCGACGCCGACCGCGTTGGTGAACGTCCGCATCGGGACGTCCAAGGACGCGGCCGCGTTGGCTATGCGGGAGCCGTCCAGGTGGACCTTCATGCCGTGCGCGTGCGCGTGCTCGCAGATCGCGCGGATCTCGTCCGGCGTGTAGAGCGTGCCGAGTTCCGTGCTCTGGGTGATCGAGACGACCTGCGGCATCGCCCGGTGCTCGTCGTCCCAGCCGTACGCCTGCCGGTCGATCAGGTCGGGTGTGAGCTTGCCGTCGGGGGTCGGGACCGTGAGGAGTTTCAGGCCCCCCATGCGCTCGGGCGCGCCGCCCTCGTCGACGTTGATGTGCGCGCTCTCGGCGCAGATCACCGCGCCCCAGCGGTCGGTGACCGCCTGGAGCGCGACGACGTTGGCACCGGTGCCGTTGAAGACCGGGAACGCCTCCGCCGTGGAGCCGAAGTGGCTGCGGATGATCCGCTGGAGGTTGTCCGTGTACTCGTCCTCGCCGTACGCGACCTGGTGCCCGCCGTTGGCCAGGGCCAGGGCGGCGAGCACCTCCGGGTGCGCCCCCGCGTAGTTGTCGCTGGCGAAGCCGCGGATGTCCGGGTCGTGGTGGCGCCGGGCGTCGGTCTTCGGGGGGTTCACGGCTTCTCGGTCAGCCACAGACGCTTTCCGTTCACTTCGGCGGCGGGCTTGCTCCAGACGTCGGCGATGGCCTCCGCGAGGTCCTCGACGTCGGTGAAGCCCGCGAACTTCGCGTTGGGGCGCTCGGCGCGCATCGCCTCGTGCACCAATGCCTTCACCACCAGGATCGCAGCCGCGGAGGTCGGCCCTTCGGCGCCCCCCGCCTTGCGGAAGGCGTCTGCCAGCGCGAGCGTCCAGGCCTCGGCGGCGGCCTTGGCGGCGGCGTACGAGGCGTTTCCCGCGGTGGGGTTCGTGGCGCCGGCCGCGCTGATCAGGACGTACCGGCCGCGGTCGCTGCGCTGGAGCCCGTCGAAGAAGGCCAGCGAGGTGTGCTGGACCGTGCGGATCAGCAGCAGCTCCAGGAAGTCCCAGTCGTCCAGGCTGGTCTTGATGAAGGTCTCGCTGCCGCGCCAGCCGCCGACGAGGTGGACCAGGCCGTCGACACGGCCGAAGTCCTTCTCGATGTGGGTGGCCCAGTCCCGGGTGGAATCCAGGTCCAGCAGATCGACGGGCTCCCCGGTGACGGTGGCGCCGCCCGAGGCGTAACGCGCGGCGTCCACGGCCTCCGCGAGCCGCTCGGGGTCGTTGTCCGCGCCGACGACGGTCGCGCCGGCCTCCGCCAGTCGCAGCAGCGCCGCCCGCCCGGCGGGTCCGCCCGCGCCGGCCACCGCGATCACCGCACCGCTGAGAGCTCCGTTCCCCGCCATGTTCTTCGCCTCCTGAGCTTGCTGAGCAGTGTTCTCGGTGCCGCGGTCGTTCACGCGGCGACCTGCTCGGCGCTCTCCCGGGTGATGCCACGGGTCGCGGCGATCACGCCCTTGAGCTTCTTGGAGAGGGCCTCATAGAACATGCTCAGCGGAAACTCGTCCGGAAGCACGTCATCGACGAGTTTCCGCGGCGGCTGGCTCAGGTCAAGGGCGTCGGGACCCTTGGCCCAGCGGGAGCCCGGGTGCGGGGCGAGGTAGCGCGAGACCAGGTCGTACGCGGCGAACCAGTGGACCAGCTTGGGCCGGTCGATGCCCGCCCGGTAGAGGTCCTCGATCTCGGCGCACAGCTGGTTGGTCACCTGCGGGGCCCGCTGCCAGTCGATGTGCAGCTTGTTGTCGGTCCAGCGGACCACGTCGTGCTTGTGCAGGTAGGCGAAGAGCAGCTGACCGCCGAGACCGTCGTAGTTGCGCACCCGCTCACCGGTGACCGGGAAGCGGAACATCCGGTCGAACAGGACCGCGTACTGCACGTCACGGGCCTGCGGGACGCCGTCGGCCTCCAGCTTCACGGCCTCCTTGAAGGCGGTCAGGTCGCAGCGCAGCTCCTCCAGGCCGTACATCCAGAACGGCTGGCGCTGCTTGATCATGAACGGGTCGAAGGGCAGGTCGCCATGGCTGTGGGTGCGGTCGTGGACCATGTCCCACAGGACGAAGGCCTCCTCGCAGCGCTTCTGGTCGTGGACCATCGCGGCGATGTCCTCGGGCAGGTCGAGGCCCAGGATGTCGACGGCCGCGTCGGTGACCCGGCGGAAGCGGGCGGCCTCGCGGTCGCAGAAGATACCGCCCCAGGAGAATCGTTCCGGCGCCTCGCGCACCGCGATGGTCTCCGGGAAGAGGACCGCGGAGTTGGTGTCGTAGCCGCTGGTGAAGTCCTCGAACGTGATGCCGCAGAACAGCGGGTTGTCGTAGCGGGTGCGCTCCAGCTCGGCCAGCCAGTCGGGCCAGACCATGCGCAGCACGACCGCCTCGAAGTTGCGGTCGGGGTTGCCGTTCTGTGTGTACATCGGGAAGACGACCAGGTGCTGGAGGCCGTCCGCGCGGCCCGCGGCCGGCTGGAAGGCCAGCAGCGAGTCCAGGAAGTCGGGCACCTTGAAGCCGTCGACGATCCAGCGGTCCAGGTCCTTGGCCAGGGCCTCGTGGTAGGCCCGGTCGTGCGGGAGCAGCGGGGAGAGCTCCTCGACGGCGTCCATGACACGCCGTACGGCGGCCTCGGCCTCGGCGCGCCCGGGCGCACCCTCGACCGAGAAGTCGATCGACCCGTCCTTGGACTGCCATGGCCGGATCCGTTCCACCGCATCCTTGAGCACCGGCCACGCCGGGTGCTCGACCACCCTGGTCGCGGGAGGAACCTGCTCCCCCGATGCCGCCTGCACAAGAATTTCCGTCATGTCCCATCCTCCACGGGAGAACCTCGCGTAAGGAGACCGTATACATACAAGCTTTCTCCCAGCAAGACCGGCCTCGGGAAATTATCCTGCCCCCTCGCATCGACACCGAATTTTTTCCTGCCAGAAACCATGGAGGCCGCCACTCCGGGTATACATGCGCCTCCGTCGGGTACCAGCCATCGGTCAATGTCCCCAGGACTCGCCCACGCCCGGGTGAGCGCTCCGGGCGCCATGTGCCGGACACGCCCCACACGCCACGCCGATGCCCCGTGTACGCACGGGTTCATCGCAGGGCGGGGCCGTTAGGCTGCGGCTCTGCCCGCGCGAACCGTCCGCTCCGGTCCGCGCGCGCTCCGAGCCGCCGTCGACGGAAGCGAGTTGAATCTTGAACTTCCTTACCATCGGTCATCGCGGAGTCATGGGTACCGAACCCGAGAACACCCTCCGTTCCTTCGTCGCCGCCCAGCAGGCCGGCCTCGATGTCATCGAACTCGATCTGCATCTGAGCAAGGACGGCGCCCTCGTCGTCATGCACGACACGGACGTGGACCGCACGACCGACGGAACCGGCCCGATCGCCGAGAAGACCCTCGCCGAACTGCGCGCCCTGGACGCGGGCCGCGGGGAGCGGGTGCCGGTCTTCGAGGAGGTCCTGGAGGCGGTGAGGACACCGCTGCAGGCCGAGATCAAGGACGTACAGGCGGCGCGGGCGCTGGCCGAGGTGATGCTCGGGCGCGACCTCGTCTCCCGGGTGGAGGTGTCCTCGTTCCACGACGAGGCGGTCGCCGAGATCGGCCGTCTGGTGCCCGGCGTACGCACCGCACTGATCGGCAGCCGGTACGGCACCGACATCGTCGAGCGCGCGGTCGACGCCGGGGCCAGGACGCTGTGCCTCAACATCCGCCGTCTCACCCTGGAGATCGTCGAACAGGCCCGCAAGGCCGATCTGCGGGTCATCGGCTGGGTGGTGAACACCCAGGACCATCTGCGGCTCGTACGGTCCCTGCAGCTGGACGGCGCGACCACCGACTACCCGGAGATCAAGCGCACCGCCCGCTTCACGGCGTGACGATCAGCCGAGCTCCTTGACCAGCAGCTCGAACTGCAGGTCGTCGCGCTGCGGGATGCCGAAGCGCTCGTCGCCGTACGGGAAGGGGGTCATCCTCCCCGTACGGCGGTAGCCGCGGCGCTCGTACCAGGCGATGAGGTCGTCGCGTACGGAGATCACGGTCATGTGCATCTCGTCGACGCCCCAGGCCTCGCGCGCCATGCGCTCCGCCTCCGCGATGATCACCTTGCCGAGGCCGCCGCCCTGGAGCGCGGGGCTCACGGCGAACATCCCGAAGTAGGCGTGGGTGCCCCGGTGTTCCAGCTGGCAGCAGGCGACCACGCGGCCCTCCCGCTCGACCGTCAGCAGCCGGGCGTCCGGAGACTTGATGACGGCGAGCACACCCTCGGGGTCCGTGCGCTGCCCCTCCAGGATGTCCGCCTCGGTGGTCCACCCGGTCCGGCTGGAGTCCCCGCGGTACGCCGACTCGATGAGCGCGACCAGGGCGTCCACGTCCGCGTCGGTGGCGTCGCGGAAGGTCAGTCCTGCGGTGGCGGCGGTGTCCATGGGTGTGGCTCTCCGATCTCTGGCGCGGCGCGGGCACCGTTGAGAGTATCGCCGGCACTAGGCTCCGGGTGCATGGTGCACGTTCTCAGCGGCCGAATCCTGCTCCGCCCCTCCGATCCCGACAGGTCGAGGCGCTTCTACGGTGAGCAGCTGGGCCTCGCTGTCCACCGCGAGTTCGGCACGGGCCCCGAGCGCGGCACCGTCTACTTCCTCGGCGGCGGCTTCCTGGAGCTCTCGGGCCGCTCCGAGACGGCCGCGTCCCCGGAGGTGCGGCTGTGGCTCCAGGTCGAGGACGTGGCGGCGGCGCACGAGGAGCTGCGCGGGGCCGGGGTCGAGATCGCGCGCCCACCGGTGAAGGAGCCCTGGGGTCTGATCGAGATGTGGATCGCAGATCCGGACGAGACGCGGATCGTGCTGGTGGAGGTGCCGGCGGACCATCCGATCCGGTACCGCCCGGGGATCTGACCGGCGCGGGGCTCCGCCGGATGGCCGGGGCCCCGGCCCGGGCTTAGCGTGCTGGAGGGGGCTGCCTCGGCTCTGTCCTGGAGGAGCGCCATGAAGCTCGACAAGCCCGTCCTCGGCGGACCCTGCTGGACCGAGCTGGGGACCGACGACCTCGAAGGTGCCAAGGGGTTCTACGGAGAGCTGTTCGGCTGGCGTGCCGAGACGGACCCACGCCAGGAGGCGGGCGGGTACACGGTCGCGCACCTCGGTGACGCGGCGGTCGCCGCGCTGGCGCCGCTGTACCAGGAGACACAGCCCGTGGCGTGGAACGTGTCGTTCGCGGTCGCCGACGCGGACACGGCCGCGCGGGAGCTGACGGCGGCCGGCGGGACGGTGCTGCTGGGGCCGATGGACGTGTTCGACGTGGGCCGTTTCGCGGTGGCGGTCGATCCGGCCGGCGCGGTCTTCCAGCTCTGGCAGGCCCGGGCCTTCCCGGGCGCCGGCGTCTTCAACGCGCCCGGCTCCCTGGGCTGGGTGGAGCTGCTGACCCGGGCCCCGGAACGGGCCGTCGAGTTCTACACGACGGTCTTCGGCTGGAGCGTCGCCTCCTCGGCCCACTACACGCGGTGGGGCATCGACGGCGCCGACTTCGGCGGCATGGTGCGGATGGACGAGAAGTTCCCGCACGAGGTGCCGCCGCACTGGCTGCCGTACTTCGCGGTGGCGGACGTGGACGCGTCCGCGGCCCGGGCGGCCGAGGCGTCCGGCACGGTCCTCATGGAGGCGACGTCCGTGCCGGACGGGCCGCGTATCGCCGTGCTGCGGGACCCGCGGGGGGCGGTGTTCGGGGTGTACGCGGCGGGGCAGGAGGGCTGACCCGCTCCTCAGGAATCCTGTGCCGGCGCGGTCAGCGGTGTCACCGTGACCCGGTCGACGACCGGGGCGTACGCCGAGCGCTGGCCGTACGGGTTGCGGGTGGCGCCGTCGAAGTCGGGCAGTTCGTCGGCGCTGAAGGTGACCGTGTTGGTGCCCTCGTCGAGGGTGACGGGGACGGAGAGGTCCCAGAAGTTGCCGAAGTGGAAGGTGGTCGGGAACAGGACGCGCCGCGGGGCCGCCCCGTTGACGGAGATGTCGGCGTGCCGGCAGAGGGGGTCCGGGTTGTAGTGGGTGGAGGGGGCCTGTTCGCCGTTGGAGTAGCGGATCGTCAGCGCGTGCCGTCCGGCGCGCCGCGCCGTCACCGTGAGGGTGAGGGTGTTGGCGGGGCCGCGACCGATGCCGTCGACCGCCTTGCCGCCGGTGGCGTACGGGTGTCCGGTCACCTTGGCCGTACCGGTCGTGGTGCCCTGCTCGGCGGGCGTGACCGATGTCGGCAGCAGTCCGCGGGACGGGCCGACGGCCAGCCGGTCCAGCACCAGGCGGGGCGAACTCCCGGTCACGGTCACCTTGTTGATGCCGCCGGCCAGGAAGAGCGGGACGGGGCCGCGTTCCACCGGCCCTGTCTGCTCGCCGTTGACCGTGAGCAGGCCTTCCCCGGGGCCGAGCAGGTCGACGGTCACCGTCGCCTCCCCGTCCCGGTCCGCGTGCACCCAGAAGGTGGCGGTGGCGCCGCGCGGCAGGACGGCGGTGCCGGGGCCGGAGGCGCCGGGGGTGCCGTAGTCGGGCCGCGCTCCCCCGGCCAGGGCCGCGAACTCGGCGTCGTACAGGTCGGGTCGGCGGTCGTCGCGCAGGGCGAGGTCCAGCTTGTCGATGACGGCGTCGCCCTTGGTCACGCCGAGGTCGGGGCCCTGGGCGGCGAGAGTGATCCGGTGCGGGCCCGCGGTGAGCGCCGCCCGGACGTCGGTGTGGCCCCACACGGCCCACTTGTAGCCGAGCGGCAGCAGCAGTTCGCGGGCGTCCTCGCCGTCGATGCGCAGGAAGACGTTGGTGGGGCCCGACTCCCGTACCAGGTCGGCCTGGTTGTGGGAGTTGGCGAAGATCCGGATGTCGTACGTCCCGTCCTGCGGGACCTCGACGTCGAAGGCGAGGACGCCGTCGGAGCCGGTGCGCAGCCCGCCCACGTGATAGCCGCCGGAGGTGGCGAACCTGTCGACGGCGGACGGGGAGCCCTCGGGGCCGTTCTTCGAGTAGCCGGTGCCGGTGTACGTCGCGTCCTCGGCTTCGTAGGTGGCACGCCAACTCACCGACGGCGGGAGGCATGTGGCGCCGTTGCCGCCGGGTGCGAGGAGCAGCTGGTAGGCGGACATCTCGTCGAGGTCGGTCAGCGGCAGGACCACCCGGCCGTCCACGACCGGAAGTTCGATGTCCCGCAGCCGCAACGGCTCGGCGGAGGAGCCCAGTTGGCCGGTCCAGGGGATCTCCCGCAGTCGCAGATGCACCCGCGTGCCGAAGACCTGCGGCTGCACGCCCTCGAAGACCAGGTCCGCCGAACCGCCCGCGCCGCCGAACAGCACCCGCGCCTGCCGCTTCTCGCGGTCGAGCGTGGCGACGCCCTGGAGCGTGTACTGCGCGTTGGGGTGCGGGGCGGTGACCCGGACGGTGGTGCCGGACAGCTGGCCGTAGGCGTTGAACAGCCACCACTGGCCGTTGCCCTTGTTCGCCTCCACGGCCGAGTCGTTGAGGTTGCCGGCGATGTTCCAGTACGCCATGTCCGCGTCGACCTTGGACTCCTCGATGGCGGCGATCCACTGGATCATCTGCCCGGGGACGGAGAGGTGGTAGTTGTGGGCGTACTCGTTCAGGTTGACGGGGAGCGGTCCGATGCCCAACTCCGCCTCCATCGCACGGTACTTGGCGACGTTGGTCCGCACCTCGTCCGGTGACGACAGCTCGTGCCAGGTGATCACGTCGGGCAGGACGTCGTGCTCCTTGGCGTACTCCAGGAAGCCGCGCACCTCGGGGTAGAGGACGCAGGTGTTGGGTCCGGCGATGCGGGCACCGGGGTCGATCTCCCGGATCAGGTGGTGGGCGGCCCTCCAGGCGGCGAAGAACGGGCCGGGTTCGGTGTGCCAGGAGACACCGTCGTAGCTCCACTCACCCGTCCCGAACATGTTGCCCTCGGGTTCGTTGAACGGGACGTACACCACATGGGACTTGAGCGCGCCCAGCGTCCGCACCTGCTCGACCTGGCGGCCGAGACGCTCCAGATAGGTGGCGAGCTTCTCCTCGCCGGTGGCGCCCGGCCATTCGTAGGGGAAGCCGCGGTGCAGGTCGGGAAAGTAGATGTACACGTCCTTGCCGCCCGCCGCGACGAAGGACGGCAGGATCTCCAGGGCGTCGGCGCCGGGGTGCTGGACGCCGTCCTGGGCCTTGGTGGTGACCGTGCGGACGTACATGCCCTCGACGACGGCACGGCTGGGTACGCCGTCGCCGTAGACGCCGTAGAGGGTGCCGCTGGCGCCGCCGTGGAAGGGGCCGGTTTCCGTACCCAGGTCGACGGTGAGCGTCTCGGCCTTCACGGGCACCTCTTTCGTTCGGTATGTCGTACATTGGCCGATGATCCGAACCGGCCTGGTCGAACCTAAGGAGCGCCGGGGGGCCGCGTCAACGGGCGCCCGGCCATCGGCGACTTCCGAGAGGCGCCATTCAGGCCCGCGGAAGCCCCCTCCGGCCCCGCTCACCCGCCGTGCTCCCTCGAATGCTCCCCGTGTACATCCTTGCGCTCGCGTGCGCGCCGCGTGGTCCGGGCATCGACGGACTGTCGAGACCTGTCGAGCGGGGAGGTGCGCGTGCACGGACCGGCTTCGCCCGGCTGGCTGCTGGTCGCGCTGTGTGCGGCGACCGGGGCCTACTGTCTGCTGCGGATGCGCAGCACCGTCGAGGAGCAGCGCCGGGCCGCGGGCGGCGAGGCGCTGATGGGGTTCGGGATGGCGGCGATGGCCGTACCGGCGGCGGTGTTCAGCCCGCCCCCGTGGGCCTGGCCGCTGTACGCCACGGTGTTCGGCGCCGCCGCGCTGCGCGCCCTGTGGTCGGCCAGGACCGACGCGCACCATCTCCACCATCTGGTCGGCGCCTCGGCCATGGTCTACATGGCGCTCGCGATGGCCGCCTCGCCCGGACACCACGCCGGACACGGGAGTTCGTCCGGACTCCCGCCGGTGACAGGGATGCTGTTGCTGTACTTCACGGGCTATGTGCTGCTGTCCGGCGTACGGCTGATACCCGCCGCCGCGGGCGGCGGGGGCGCCGTGGGGTGGGGCGACCGGCCGGAGTTGGCGCGGGCGTGCCGGCTGTCCATGGGGATCGCGATGGTGGCGATGCTGATCACGCTCTGACCCCGTGGGGGTGGCGCGCAACCGTTGCCTGCGTCACTTTGCCGTGGCAGCCGGTGCCGTGGAGGGCGGGCCGCTCATAGGGTGATCGCCATGATGGTCCCCGCGGCACTGTTGCTGCTCGGCGCGCTGGCCGCCGTGGTCGCTCCCCGGCTGCTCGCCCGGGCCGACTGGCCGGACCGGGAGCCGGTGGTCGCGCTGTGGGTGTGGCAGTGCGCGGTGGCGGCCGTCCTGGTGTGCTGCGCGCTGTCGATGACACTGAGCGCGGCGGCCGCCTGGCAGGCGGTGCGGGGCCATGTGTTCGCCACGGCGCCGCACGGGGTCGTCGACGCGTACGCGCCGCGGCCCGCCGGTCCCTGGGCGGCGGTGACCGCGGTGGTGCTCGCGGGTGCCGGGCTGTGGAGCGGGGCGATGCTGGTCCGCGAAGTCGTACGGGCGCGGGCCCGGCGTCGCCGGACCCGGGCCGAACTCCTCGTCCGGGCACCGTTGTTGCCCGGGGAGGAGCCGGCCGGCGGACAGTTGGTCGTGCTGGAGGGCGAACGGGCCGAGGCCTGGTGGCTCCCCGGCGCGGCGCCCCAGCTCGTGGTCACCACGGCCGCGTTGCGCCGGCTGAAGGGACGGCAGCTGGACGCCGTCCTCGCGCACGAGCAGGGGCACGCGCAGGCCCGGCACGACTGGCTGCTGCACTGCTCGGCGGCGCTGGCAGGCGGCTTTCCGCAGGTGCCGGTGTTCGCGGCGTTCCGCGACGAGATGCACCGGCTGGTGGAGCTGGCCGCCGACGACATGGCCTCGCGCCGCCACGGCCGGCTGACCACCGCGCTCGCCCTGGTCGAACTCAACGAGGACCGGGGCGTGTTCGGCCCCTCCCCCACGGCCCAGGCCCATGTCCCGCAGCGTGTCCACCGTCTGCTCACCCCGCCCGACCGGCTCCCGGCGATCCGTCGACTGGGGCTCACGGCGACGGCCGCGCTGGTGCCGGTGGTGCCGGTACTGATCGCCTTCGTGCCGGGATTGCGGGCGTTGGGGTAGCCGGTGGTTTTCCGGGCAGGAGTGCCAGGAGACGCAGAAATCACCCCGTAATGGCCGCCCGCCCCGACGGTCGGCGAGGATCACGTCATGCACCCCGCGCCCGTCGACTCCCCACCCCGCCCGCCGGACCACCGCCCCGCCGCCCGCACGGCCGCCGCGCTCGCGCTCGGCTCGGCCCTGCTCCTCGTCCTGGTCGCGGTCGGGTGGCAGCCCCTGATCGGCCTCGACGGCGACATCGCCCGCACCACCCACCGCTGGGCCGTGGCCGAGCCCGGCCTCACCCACACCTTCCGCATCCTGACGGACTGGGTCTGGGACCCGTGGACGATGCGTCTGATCACCGCCGTGGTCGTGGTGTGGCTGGCGTGGCGCCGCTCGGCCTGGTGGACGGCGCTGTGGCTGGCGGTCACGGTGACGCTGGGCTCGGTGCTCCAGCAGGCCCTCAAGGCGGCGATCGACCGGCCCCGGCCCGTCTGGCCCGACCCCGTCGACTCCGCCCACTACTCGGCCTTCCCCTCCGGCCACGCCATGACCGCGACGGTCGTCTGCGGCCTCCTGCTGTGGCTGGTCCACCAGAGCGCCGACCGCGCCCTGTGGCACACGGCACTGTGGTCGGCGGTGATCTCGGTGATCGGCGTCGGCCTGACCCGGGTGTGGCTGGGCGTCCACTGGCCCTCGGACGTCGTGGGCGGCTGGCTGCTGGGGGCGATGCTGGTGGCGGCCGCCGTGTCGGTGCACCGCCGCTGGGCGCCGCCCGCCACGTCCTCACCGTAAGATCCACCCATGCTCGCTGTGCTCTTCGACTTCTCCGGCACCCTCTTCCGCATCCAGTCCACCGAGTCGTGGCTGCGCGGCGGACTGGAGGAGGCCGGGATCGTGCTGCCGGAGCCGGAGTTGGCACGGACGGCGAAGTCGCTGGAGGAGGCGGGGGCGCTGCCGGGCGGGGTGGCTCCGCTCAAGGTGCCGGACGAACTGGCCGAGCTGTGGCGGGTGCGCGACGAGAGCGCGGAACTGCACCGGGCCGCCTATACCGGACTCTCCCGCCAAGTGCCGCTTCCCGACCCGGGCTTGCACGACCTGCTCTACGACCGCCATATGACGCCGGCCGCGTGGACCCCGTATCCCGATGCCGACGACGTGCTCCGCGGGCTGTGCGAACAGGGGCTCGGCGTCGGTGTGATCAGCAACATCGGCTGGGATCCGCGCCCGGTCTTCGAGGCGCACGGCCTGGACCGGTTCATCGACGCGTATGTGCTGTCGTACCGGCACGGCATCCAGAAGCCCGACCGGCGGCTGTTCGCCATCGCCTGCGAGGCACTGGAGGTCGAACCCCGGGACGTGCTGATGGTCGGCGACAGCCGGGAGGCGGACGGCGGTGCGGCGGCCCTCGGCTGCCAGGTCTACTTCGTGGACCATCTGCCGGTGGACCGGCGACCGGACGGGCTGCGTCCGGTGCTGGGCCTGGTCGACTGACCGGGGCCGCCGGCAGCTGTTCGATCCGCTACTCGATATAGCCTTCCACCTGCGACGACGGCCGTACGCTCGCGTCGTCCGGGTTCTCCCCGAACTCCTCCTTGGCGCGCCGCTGCCGCAGCAGGTCCCAGCACTGGTCGAGCTCGCGCTCCAGCTGCCCGAGCCGCTGCTGTTCCGTCTCGTTGTCGATCTCCCCGGACGCGAGGGACGCCCTCAGCTTGCGCTCGTCCTCGACCATCTCCGTGATCCTGTGCAGGATCCGCCGGTCCTGTTCCATGTCCGTACGCCTCCTCGGCTCGACACCGGTGACCACTCTAGGGACGGCGGGGGCGTGGTGCGACAGGGCCCCGAGCGGGGCGGACCGGCGGAGGGAAGCGCACACATGGTCGCCTGAGGACACCTTCGGGGCGAGGAAACCGCCCGTCTGAGACGCTCCCCCGCGACGCCCCAGACAGGCGGCAGCTCTGACCAGGCCTCGGAGACCTCGACCCGGCTCCCCTGAGTATAGTTGGCTGGCAGCCAGTCAACGCAGGAGTTACAGCATGTCCCCGCGCAGCGCCTCGGTCAATGAAGAGTTGCGGAGACGTTCCAGGGAGCGGCTCCTGCAGGCGGCCGTCGAGATGGTCGGGGAGCACGGCTACGAGGCCACGACGCTCGGCGACATCGCGGACCGGGCGGGTTCGGCACGCGGTCTGGTGTCGTACTACTTCCCGGGCAAGCGGCAGCTCGTGCAGTCGGCGGTGCACCGGCTGATGCACCGGACGCTGGAGGAGGCGCTGGAGCGCGAGCCGTGCACCGAGGACGGGCGGGAGCGGATGGCGCGAGCCGTGGACGCGATCCTGGGGCTGGCCCGGGACCGGCCCGTGCTGATGCGTCAGCACATGGCGGGGCTGCTGCAGGCGGAGGGGTTCGTGCAGTGCCCGGAACAGCGACGGCTGGCCGAGCTGCTGCGGGACACCGTCGTACGGCACGGGTCGGCCGATGTCGACACGGACTATCCGATGCTGCGGTCGCTGCTGATGGGTGCCGTCTACGCCATGGTGCTGCCCAATGTGCCGATGCCGATCACGACCCTGCGGGCCGAGCTCTTCGAACGCTACCGGCTCGACTGGGAGATGGGCGTCCCGCCGGACACTGGGGAAGCGTCCGGCGGGACTCGGGAGACCGACCTGTCACGGTTCTTCGCGACCGGAGACGCTCCGGACGCGGAGCGCGGCCGTCCCGGTCAGTCGAAGTAGTCCGGCTGCGACTGGACGTTGAGCCCGTCCAGCCGGACCCGCTTCGCCGGATCGGTGCGCCGGTCGGTGAGTTCGAGGACGTCGAGGCCCTTGGCGATGTCGTTCGAGTAGATGTGGCCGTTGTAGTAGTACGCCGACCACGAGCCGCCGACCCTGAGGGTGTCCGTCGCCAGCGGGCCGCGCTCGAAGTAGGCGATCTCCTTCGGGTGCGCGGAGTCGGTGAACTCCCAGACGGAGACACCGCCCTGGTACCAGGCCTGGACCATGATGTCCTTGCCCTTGACCGGGATCAGCGAGCCGTTGTGGGCGACGCAGTTCTCGGTGTCGGCCTGGTGGCGCGGGATCTTGTAGTAGCCGCGGAAGACCAGCTTGCGCTTGTCCCCCTTGCCGACGATGTCGTAGATGCCGTCGGCACCGCGGTCCGGACCGATGGCCGCGTTGCAGGTGGCCGCGCCGCCACCGCCCAACTCGTCGGTGAACACGACCTTGTTCGCCTTCTGGTTGAAGGTGGCGGAGTGCCAGAAGGCGAAGTTGACGTTGTCCTGGACCTGGTCGATGACCTTCGGGTGCTCGGGATCCTTGATGGAGAGCAGGATGCCGTCGCCCATGCAGGCGCCGGCCGCCAGGTCCTTCGAGGGCAGCACGGTGATGTCGTGGCAGCCGGTGGTCTTGGAGACACCCGGGTTGGTGGGGGCGCCCGGGTTGCCGCCGCCGTCCGGGCCCTCACCGGGGAAGAGCACCGGGAAGCCCACGACCGCCGCCTTCTCGGGGTGGCCGCGGGGCACCTTGATGACCGAGATGCCGTCGTGCGGGGGTCGGCAGTCCGGGTAGGTGGCGCTGGGCGAGTACGAGGAGACGTAGACGTAGACGTCACGGCGCTCGGGGACCAGGGTGTGCGTGTGCGAGCCGCAGGCGGTCTCGACGGCGGCGACATACCGGGGGTTCCTGATGTCGCTGATGTCGAAGACCTTCATGCCCTCCCAGGAGGACTTCTCGGTGGCGGGCTGGGTGGTGCTGTTGCAACTGCTGTCGCTGCGCGAGGAGTCGGTGGACAGGAAGAGCAGGTCGCCGGAGACGGAGATGTCGTTCTGCGAGCCGGGACACAGCACCTGGGCGACCGTCTTCGGTGCCCTGGGGTTGCCGATGTCGAAGATGCGGAAGCCGTCGTAGTTGCCGGCGAAGGCGTAGCGGCCCTGGAAGGCGAGGTCCGAGTTGGTGCCGGCCAGGGCGTCCTTGGGGATGTTGACCAGGGGCTCGATGTTGGCGGAGTGGACCGTCTCGTCCTGGCCGGGTATCTCGCCGCTCTCGATGGCCTCGGCCGTCAGGGCCTCGGCGCTCCTGGACACCTCCTTGCCGGTGGCCGGGGCGTCCCCGGGGTCGGGGGTCGCGGCGGCCGGACCCGCGGTCAGCAGCGCGGCCAGGAGACCGGCCGCTGCGGCGGCAACTCCCAGGCGTCTGTGCCGGGTTCGGGACGGGCTGGACAGGATCACTGTTTCCTCCCTTGTTCCGTCGGTGGCGGAACGCATCACGCACCCCCGAAGTATCGTCTTCATCATGCCCAGATCAATAGATGGCAATGAAGACGTAATGAAGGTTTTCACTCGGTCATGCGGAGCCCTGGCCGTGCTGGCTCTGATCCTGTCGGCAGTGACGGGCTGCGAGTCCGGCTCCACCACCAAGTCATCGGCGCCCAGCGGCAGTTCGGTGCTCGCGCCCGGCCGGCCCGGCGAGGAGAACCGCACCCTCTCCGCCGCGGACGCCGCCGAACAGCGCGCCGAGGACGACTCCCCCAACGCGGCGGACGTCGCCTACGCCCGCATGATGATCCGCCACCACACCCAGGCCCTGGAGATGACCGGACTCGCCCCGGAACAGGCCGAGTCGACTCAGGTCAAACGCCTCGCGGCCCGCGTCTCGGCCGCACAGGGGCCCGAAATCACCGCGATGCGGGGCTGGTTGAAGACCCATGGCAAGGCGGAGCGGACCGACGACCACGACCACGCGGCCATGCCCGGCATGGCGACCGAGGCCCAGCTGACGAAACTGCGCGCGGCCCGGGGTCCGGCCTTCGACCGGCTCTTCCTCACTCTGATGATCACCCACCACGAGGGCGCCGTCACCATGGCCACCGAGGTGAAGGCGCAGGGCAACAACATCATGGTGGAGGAGATGGCCGACGACGTGATCGCCCAGCAGACGAGCGAGATCACCAGGATGCGCTCGATGCTCCAGCGGTGACCGGGCGGATCGCGGAGCGTGGGACCGGGCGGATCAGCGCCGCGCGTGGCTGGGCGGCTGGGCGGATCAGCGGCGCGCGTGGCTGGGAGTCAGGAAGCCCGCGTCCCGTGCCTGCGAGATCATCCGCAGGGACTTGCGGCGGCTGTGTCCGGTCGCGCACATCACCGCGAGGACCGGGTCGACGCCCTCGCCCTGGGCCGCGCGGTACTCCTGCGCGATGAGCCACCGCCCTTCCATACCGCGCGGCCAGGCCGGGCGGGCGCGCCGGGCATCGGACCGCTCCCGCGCCGGGTCCGGCTCCAGTCCGCACGCCTCGAAGAGCGGCCCCTCGATCCAGTCGGCCAGCACCGCGAGGTCGTCCAGGGACAGCGCCGGCTGCGCCTTTACGTCCTCCAGGGAGACGCACCCCTCACCGACCACGGCGAGCGCGTCCACGCGGGCGCCGTCCGGGAACGCCAGCCGGACGGTGAACCACTTCGTGGCGTTCTCGTCCTCCTGAACCTCCCACGCGGGCCACACGGACACCGTGCCGTCCGTCGGACAACGATCAGAAAGATTAAGAAAGGATGCTTCTAGCACATACGCAACGTAACCGCATGATCACATTCCATACGAACGGACACGCACGGGTGTGGCGCGCCTGCACCCTGTCAGCGCAGCAGCACCGGTGCGATGCTGGGGGCGTCAGCGATCTCCTGTCGTGAGGAGTTCCGCCGTGCTGCGTGTCGCCGTCGTCGGCTCCGGGCCGAGCGGGTGCTACACCGCCCAGAGCCTTGTCCAGCTCGACCCCGAGGTGCGCGTCGACGTCCTGGACCGGCTGCCGTGTCCGTACGGTCTGGTGAGGTATGGCGTGGCACCGGACCACGAGAAGATCAAGTCCCTGCAGAACAACCTCCGTTCGGTGCTGGAACACGAACGGGTGCGGTTCCTGGGCGGCGTCCAGATCGGGCCCGGCGGGGTGCCCGCCGAGCGGCTGCGGGAGCTGTACCACGCGGTGGTGTACTGCGTGGGCGCCGCCACCGACCGGCATCTGGGCATCCCCGGCGAGGAACTTCCGGGCAGCTGGTCGGCGACGCAGTTCGTGTCCTGGTACAGCGCCCATCCGGACGCCGGTGAGGACGGATTCGTCCGTGACGTCCGCTCGGCCGTGGTCATCGGCGTGGGCAACGTCGCGGTGGACGTCACACGGATGCTGGCCCGGGGCGCGGCGGAACTCTCCCCGACGGACATGCCCCAGGCCGCGCTCACCGCGCTGGCCGCGAGCCGGGTGAGCGACATCCACATGGTGGGCCGCCGCGGCCCGTCCCAGGCCCGCTTCACCACGAAGGAACTCCGCGAGCTGAACGGTCTGCCGGGCGCCGAAGTGACGGTGGATCCGGCGGAGTTGACCCTGGACCCCGCCTACACCGACCCCTCCGCCCTGCCGGCGGCCCAGCGCCGCAACGTGGAGGTACTGAAAACCTGGGCAAACGCGACACAGACAGCCACGAAGGCCGGCCTCGGCCCGGTCAGCGGCACGGGGGCGGGGGCGGACGCGGGAACGGGCGCGGTCGCACGAGCGGGGGCGGGCGCAGGAACGGAAGCGGACGGGCGCTCGCGGCTGGAGCCGGACGCGGGAGCGCGCACAGCCGTCGGCGCGCGGGCGGAGGCGGAGGCGGCGGGGAAAGCGCCCACGGTCGCCGGCGCGTGGGCGGAGGCAGACGGAGGATCCCGCACGGCCACTGGTACAGGGGCGGAAACAGGCGACGGGCCGCCCATGGCCACGGGCGCGCGGGCCGACACAGGCGACGGGCCTCCCATGGCCGCCGACACGCGGGCTCAGACAGGCGACGGAGCGTGCGCGGACGACGGTGTGCGGGCGAGTGCTGGTGCGGTCGGCGGGGTGGGTCCGATGGGGCGGGGTGGGCGCCGGAGCATCGCTCTGCGTTTCTTTCTGCGGCCCGTCGAACTCCTCGCCGACGGCGGGCGCGTGGGGGCCGTGCGCTTCGAGCGGACGGTGCCCGACTGGCTCGGGGGTGTGGTCGGCACCGGGCGATTCGAGGAGATCGAGGCGCAGTTGGTGTTGCGGTCCGTGGGCTATCGCGGAGTGCAGCTGGAGGGACTGCCGTTCGACGCCGAGGGCGGAACCGTGCCGCATCTCGGCGGGCGGGTGCTGCGCGAGGGCGTCGTCGCGGCGGGCGAGTACGTGGCCGGCTGGATCAAGCGCGGACCGACCGGCGTCATCGGCACCAACCGGCCGGACGCCAAGGAGACGGCGACATCCCTGCTGGAGGACGCCCCCGTTCTCGCCGCTAGGCGACTGCCCGGAGATCCGCTCGCGGTGCTGCGCGCGGGCGGTGTCGAACCGGTGCCGTGGACGGGCTGGCAGGCCATCGAGCGGGCCGAGGCGGCGCTCGGGGCGTCCCTGGGGCGAAGCGTGGTCAAGCTGGCGGACTGGGAGTCACTGCTGGCGGCGGCACGGACACCGGCTCCGTGACGGAGGGCGCGCGACCGCCTCGTAGCGGAGTCGGACGGCGCTCGGTGGGCAGGACACACAGCCACAACGGCCCGGAAATCAACAAACTGTTCAATTCTCTTGCGGTCTCGTGCTGATCGGACGTCCCCCCTGTCTCCGCCGCTCTGGAGTGCCCATGGCCACGACCACCCCCGTCCATCCCGTCGACGAGGTCCCACCCGTACGGCAGCTGGCCGCCTTCGGCCTCCAGCACGTGCTCGCGATGTACGCCGGCGCGGTGGCCGTACCGCTGATCGTGGGCGGGGCGATGAAACTGTCGCCCGCGGACCTGGCGTATCTGATCACCGCCGACCTGCTGGTGTGCGGAGTCGCGACGCTCATCCAGTGCGTGGGCTTCTGGCGGTTCGGCGTACGGCTGCCGATCATGCAGGGCTGTACGTTCGCCGCGGTGTCGCCGATGGTGCTGATCGGCACGACGGGCGGCGGACTGCCCGCGATCTACGGCTCGGTGATCGTCGCGGGGCTGGCGATCGTGCTCCTCGCGCCGGTCTTCGGAAAGCTGCTGCGGTTCTTCCCGCCGCTGGTCACCGGCACGGTCATCCTGATCATCGGCGTCTCGCTGCTGCCGGTCGCGGGCAACTGGGCCGCGGGCGGGGTCGGCTCGAAGGACTTCGGTGAGCCGAAGAACCTGGCGCTGGCCGGCTTCGTGCTCCTGGTGGTACTGGGTGTGCAGCGCTTCGCGCCGGCGTTCCTGAGCCGGATCGCGGTGCTGATCGGCATCGTGGTGGGGCTCGCGGTCGCGGTCCCCTTCGGGTTCACGGACTTCGGCGGGGTCGGGGACGCCGACTGGGTGGGCGTCAGCACGCCGTTCCACTTCGGCACGCCCTCCTTCCACGCCTCGGCGATCATCTCCATGCTGGTGGTGGCGCTGGTGACGATGACCGAGACGACCGGCGACCTGATCGCGGTCGGCGAGATGACGGGCCGCGAGGTCGAACCGCGCTCACTGGCGGACGGACTGCGCGCGGACGGGCTGTCGACCGTGCTGGGCGGCGTCTTCAACACCTTCCCGTACACGGCGTACGCGCAGAACGTGGGCCTTGTCGGCATGACCCGGGTCCGCAGCCGCTGGGTGGTGGCCGCCGCGGGCGGCATCCTGGTCCTGCTCGGCCTGCTGCCCAAGCTGGGCGCGGTCGTCGCGGCCATACCGGCGCCGGTGCTGGGCGGCGCGGGTCTGGTGATGTTCGGGACGGTGGCCGCGAGCGGTCTGCGGACTCTCGCGCAGGTGGACTTCAAGGACAACCACAACCTCACGGTCGTGGCCGTCTCGGTGGCCGTGGGCATGCTGCCGGTGGGGGTGCCGACGGTCTACGAGAAGTTCCCGGACTGGTTCCAGACGGTGATGAACAGCGGTATCAGCGCGGGCTGTCTGACGGCGATCATGCTGAACCTGCTCTTCAACCACCCTCCCTCGAAGGCCGGTTCACCCGCCGAGGCGGGCCTCCTGCCGAGCGGCGGCGGCGAGCAGGGCGTCGAGGAGTCCCGGGAAGAGGTCGTCTAGGTCCTCGCGGCGCAGACCGTTCATCTTCGCCGTGCCCCGGTAGTTCTGCCGGATCACCCCGGCCTCGCGCAGCACCCTGAAGTGGTGCGTGGAGGTGGACTTGGTGACCGGCAGCTCGAACTGCGAACAGGACAGCTCGTCGCCGTCGGCGGCGAGCTCTCGCACGATCCGCAGCCGCATCGGGTCGGAGAGCGCGTGCAGTACGGCCTCCAGCCGGAGGTCGTCGCGGGTCGGGTGGGGCAGGTCTCGGCCGGCGGCGACGGAGACGGGAGCAGAGGCGGAGGCGGCGGGGGCAGGGACGGGGGTACTCACGACAGCCATTGTACGAGAGGTATCGTAGTTTGACACTTCGCGTACTACGATGCCTATCGTACGAGTGTCCCTCGTCCCGGTATCGCGAGAACGGAGCAGCTCCGTATGAGCGCCCTCTTCCAGCCCTTCACCCTGCGCGACGTGACCCTCCCGAACCGGGTCTGGATGGCGCCCATGTGCCAGTACTCCGCCGCGGCGGAGGGACCCGACACCGGAGCGCCGAACGACTGGCACTTCGCGCACTACGCGGCACGCGCGGCCGGCGGCACCGGGCTCGTCGTCGTCGAGGCCACCGCTGTCTCGCCCGAGGGCCGGATCTCCCCGCACGACCTGGGCATCTGGAACGACACCCAGGTGGCGGCGTTCCGCCGGATCACGCGCTTCCTCGTCTCGCAGGGCACCGTGCCGGGCATCCAGCTGGCCCACAGCGGCCGCAAGGCGTCGACCGGGCGGCCCTGGAAGGGCGGTGCGCCCCTGGGGCCGCAGGAGGGCGGCTGGCAGCCCCTCGCCCCGAGCGCGGTGTCCTTCGACGAACGGCACCCGGTGCCGACCGAGTTGACGGTCGATCAGATCCAGGAGATCGTCGGCCGGTTCGCGGACGCCGCCCGCCGCGCCCTCGCCGCCGGCTTCGAGGTCGCCGAGATCCACGGCGCCCACGGCTATCTGATCAACGAGTTCCTCTCGCCGCACTCCAACCACCGCGCCGACGCCTACGGCGGCTCCTACGAGAACCGCACCCGCTTCGCGCTCGAAGTCGTGGACGCCGTACGGGCGGTGTGGCCCGAGGAGAAGCCGCTGTTCTTCCGTGTCTCGGCGACCGACTGGCTGGAGCGGGGCGGCTGGAGTGCCGACGACACGGTCCGCTTCGCCGCCGATCTGCGGGCGCACGGCATCGACCTGCTCGACGTCTCCACCGGCGGCAACGCCTCCGGGGTGACCATCCCGGTCCGGCCCGGCTACCAGGTGCCCTTCGCGGCCCGGGTCAGGTCGGAGACGTCCCTGCCGGTCGCCGCCGTAGGACTGATCACGGACGCCGAACAGGCCGAGAAGATCCTGGCCAACGGCGAGGCGGACGCGGTGCTGCTGGGCCGCGAACTCCTCCGCAACCCGTCCTGGGCCAGGCACGCAGCACGGGAACTGGGCGGCGAGGTGCATGTGCCGGAGCAGTACCACCGCTCGGTCTAGGTCCGGACACGGTCGGGTCGGCGTCGCTCAACCGCGGGGACGCGAGCGTTCAGCGGTGGTGCGGGTGATCGGGGACGGCTGTCAGCGCGGGTCGAGGTCCGCGAGGTCCGCGTCGGACACGGGGTATCCGTGCAGCCCCTGCAGCGCGTGGTGCTGTGCCCTCTCCGCCACTTGGCGGGTCTCGGCGACGACGTCACCGCGTTCGCGGACGAGGCTGTCGTAGACCGGTAGATGGTCGTCGTGGGTCGCGTTCGGTGTCACAGGGGTGATCCTTCTGGGTGCGGTACGGCCGACCAGCAAATAAAGCAGAGCCGGCGGGTCGTAACGGCGGAGAAGAAGCACGCGTTCTGTGCCCATGGTGCGAACATCCTGTGTCACGGGACCAGGCCCCGCACCGTCTCCTCCAGCCGCGGCAGCATCCGCCGGCCCGCCGGTGCCAGCGCGATCGAGGCCGCGACTCCCGCCCAGGCCACCGGGCCCAGGGGGGTGCAGCCGAACAGGCCGCTGACGCCCGGCGTCTGGATCAGGGCCACCAGCGCCACCGCGGAGCCGATCGAGGTGATCCGGACGAGTGGGCTGTCCCGGCGGTCCAGCAGGGTCTGCGCGAGCTGGGTGCCGACCACCCCGCACAGTGCCATGGTGCCGGTGCGGCGGGCGGTGCCCGGGGTGAACCGGCCGAACAGCCAGGCCGCGGTGGCGCCCGCACCGGTCGTCAGCGCGCGGTGCCGGATCTGCCGGATCAGCGGCCGGCCCAGCACGTCGGAGGTGTCCTCCGGCGATCCGGCGGCCGACCGCCGGGCCTCCTCGTCCGGCGTCACGGCCACCGCCATCGCCGGGAACAGGTCGGTGAACAGGTTGACCAGCAGCATCTGCCGGGTCGTCAGCGGTGCCCGGCCCGCGATCAGCGTGCCCAGGATGCCGAAGCCGACCTCCCCCGCGTTCCCGCCGATCAGGATGGCGATGGCGTCGGCGACGCTGTGCCACAGGGCGCGGCCCTCCTGGACGGCCTCGATCAGCACCGACAGGTCGTCCTCGGTGAGGACCAGGTCGGCCGCGTTGCGGGCGGCGGCCGAGCCGCGGGCGTTGATGCCGACGCCGATGTCGGCGGCCCGGATCGCGGCGGCGTCGTTGGCGCCGTCGCCGACCATGGCGACCACCCGGCCGGCGTCCCGCAGCGCCTCGATGACCTGGAGCTTCTGCTCGGGCGCGACCCGGGCCACCACGCCGACGTCCCGCAGCATCCGCTCCCTCGCCGAGCGGTCGGCGGCCGTGAGCTCGTCACCGGTGACCACGGACGTGTCGGCGGGCCAGCCGAGCTCGCCCGCGATGGCCCGGGCGGTCTGCGGATGGTCGCCGGTGAGCATGACGGGCCGTACGCCCGCCTCGCCGAGACCCCGCACGAGCGCCGGGGAGGTCTCCCTGGGGGCGTCCGCGAGCGCCAGCAGCCCGGTGAACTCCAGCTTCCCGAGCGGCTGTTCGAGTACGTCCTTCTCGTCGCCGCCCTCCTCGCCGTCCCCGCCGTCCGTGAGCCGCCGTTCGGCCACGGCCAGGACCCGCAGCCCGTCGGCGGCGAGCGCGGAGGCCGCGTCGGAGGCGCCGGAGGGGAGGTCCGCGCAGGCGGGCAGGACGTTCTCCGGCGCGCCCTTGACCACCAGGACACCCGGGCCGTCCCCGGTGCGGCCGACGGCGGCGGCGTAGCCGCGGGCGGCCTCGAAGGGCAGTCCTTCGAGCTGCGTCCACTCCGGGTCCGGGCGTGCCGCCTCGAGGACGGCCTCGTCGGTGGCGTGCACGATCCGGTCGGAGTCGCCGTTGAGCTGCGGGCAGGCCCGCGCGGCGGTGCGCAGGGTGTGTGCGGCGACCTCGTCGTCCACCCCGCGAGGCCTTCCGTCGCCGTTCGTGACCCGGGTCAGACGCAGCCGGTTCTCGGTGAGTGTGCCGGTCTTGTCGAAGCAGATGGTGTCCATCCGGCCCAGCGCCTCGAGCGTGCGCGGGGTGCGCACCAGCACCCCGCGCCGGCTCAGTCTGCGGGCCGCCGCGAGCTGGGCCACCGTGGCCACCAGGGGCAGTCCTTCGGGTACGGCGGCCACGGCGATGGCCACTCCCCCGCTGACGGCCTCGCGGATCGGTGTACGCCGCAGCAGGGCCAGACCGGTCACGGCGGCCCCGCCGGCCAGTGTCAGCGGCAGTGCCCTGCGGGTGATCTCCTGCAGCCTGCCCTGTACTCCGGCGGCCGGGGGCGTGCGGGCGGCGAGGTGGACGGCGCGGGCGGCCTCGGTGCGGTCGCCGGTGTCCACGACGACGGCGCGGGCCTGTCCGGCCACGACCGTGGTGTGCTCGAAGACCATGCAGCTGCGCTCGGCGACCGCCGCCTCGGGTGTCGGGTCGGTCCGCTTCCCGACCGGCAGGGACTCCCCGGTCAGCGCGGACTCGTCGACCTCCAGCCCGTCCTGCCGGAGTAGGCGCGCGTCCGCGGGCACCACGTCGTCGGCGTTGAGCTCGATGACGTCGCCCGGCCGGAGCCCGGCGGCTTCGACGGTACGCGTGTCTCCGCGCTCGGCGTCGTCCGGGGGCGCGACACGTGCCTTCCGCTTCTGCTCGGCGAGCAGCCCGGACACCGCCTGCTCGGCGCGCAGCCGTTGCAGACCGCCGACCAGGGCGTTGAGGTCCAGCGCGCCGACGACGAGCAGGGCGTCCATGGCGGAGCCGAGGATCGCCTCGGCGGCCGAACCGACGGCCAGGACGGGGGTGAGGGGGTCGTCCAGTTCCCCGCGCACGGCCCGCGCCAGCCGCGCGGACCAGCGCGCCGGGGCCAGCAGGGGGTGCCGGCCGACGCGGGAGGCCATGCTCGCGGCCTGTCCGTCCGCCGCCGGTTCCTCCTGCGGCAGACGCCTGAGCCGGTCCCGTACGTCGTCGGGTTCCAGCTCGTGCCAGGCCACCCGGGGGCGCGGGTGCGGGGCGGGGGTCCTGGCCACGCGCAGTGCGGCGCGGGCGCCGGAGAACAGGGCGGCGGCGGCACTCGCGTCCACGGGCGTGTGGCGCAGCCCCGGCCACGGGGTGCGGGCCGTGCCGCGGGCCTCACCGACCGCCACGAGGATGCCGGAGAGCGTGGCGCCGGACCGGGCGAGGACCTGCGCCCTGCGGCCGACACCGCGGGCCGCCGGGACGGCGGTGAGCAGCCGCCACACATCGGCCAGACCGTGCAGGGCCAGCACGTCCGCTCCCCACACCACGGCACCGCCGTGATCGGTCAGGGCGACGGCCACGTCCCCGCCGAGCAGGCCCGCCAGCACGTCCGAGTCGTCGGCCGAGCGGGGCCGGGCGACCGTGACCACGGTCCGGCCCTCCTCGCGCAGCTGCGTCACCGCGTCGGCGAGGGACCGCTCGGCGGGCAGCAGGGTGTCGGCGAGTCCGGTGAAGTCGGCCAGGGCGGGGTCGTCGCCCAGGACCACGTGCAGCCCGGCCCGCCGTGCCGCGTCCAGCACCGGCTCGGCCCAGGCGTCGGCGCCGTCGCCGGGCGCCCGCAGCGCGCTCGGATGCAGTACGACCGTGTCGGCCATCTCCAGTTCCCGCAGGCGCTCGGTGTCGCGCACCAGGACGCCGGAGCGGGACAGGGCGGTGCTGAGGAGGGCGTGGAAGGCGGCGGGACCGTACCGGGCCGCCTTGGGGGAGCCGGCGAGGACGGCTTCGGCGGCCTCCGTCACATCGTGCTTGACCAGCAGGGCGGCCGCGGCGCCGAGCAGACTGCCGACGGAGGCGTGACCGGCGTACTCCTGCGCGGGGGAGGTGCGCAGCGGCGGGCGCGGGCGGTGGCCCGCGGGCACACCGGACCGCTGCGGGGTGCACACCTCGTCGTGCACCGACTCGAAGGCCGTCACCCGGGCCGCGGTCTCGACCAACTGGCAGGCGCGCAGCGCTCCGTCGAGCACCAGGGCGGTCGGGGTCCGGCCGGCGCCGTGCGCGACCGCGTTCGCGGCGGCCAGCAGCAGATCCATCCGGGTGCGGCCGAGGCGGGCCCGCAGCCAGGCGCGGACGCGGGGGTTCTCGCGGGCCAGCGTCACCAGCGCGGTCAACTGGCGGGGTGAGGGCGGCAGCCGCAGTCCGTATCCGGCGAAGGCGACCGTGATGCCCAGGGCGTCGGCGGCGAGCGCCTCGGCGGCGGCCCGCACTCCGGCCGGGTCGGCGGGGTGGGCGAACTCCTCCACACTCTCGTCGGTCGAGGCCAGCCCGTGCCGGGCCGCGGCTTCCGTGGCCGCCTCCACGACCCGGTCACCGACCGCCTCCTCCACGGCGACCACGACCAGTCTGCTGAGCCCGCCGTCCCAGTACGCGCTCACCACGTCCGGGCGCTCTGCCAGCGCCGAGGCGACCCGCCGGGCCCGCCGCGCCAGTTGCTCCGCCCCGCCCTCCCTCCGCAGCCGGTCCGGCTCCTCGGGCCGCAGCGCCAGATGCGCCCGGGTGCCGGAGCGCCAGGGCCGCGGGCCGCCCGACAGCGAGCGCCGGACGACCCCTACGACCTGCGCGGCACCGTCGGCACCGCGCACACCGGCCCGCGCGGTCCCGGCCACCGCCCCGGCGGCCGCACCCACCCCGGGCGCGGCCCCCCGCACCACCAGCCGCGGCCCGGCCCCCGCCACCCCGATCGCGGCACCCAAGGCCCGAGCCAGCACACCCAGCACCGTCACACCCCCTCAGAGCGTCGTCCGACGCGGAGAAGCGGTCCCGGAACCGCCCTCACCAACACCACCGCTCGACTCCCCCACACCAGGAGACGAAGCCTCGCTCCCGGCGGCGTCCTCAACTGCTCCGGAAGACGAGGCCTCCGGACCGGCCACCTCCTCCGCCGCTCCGGGCGACGGCGCCTCGGGACCAGACGGCTGCCCCACTGCTCCCAGGGGCGAGGACTCGCGGCCGGACGGCTGGGCCACCCCACCCGCAGCCAGAGCCTCGGGACCAGGCGTCCCCTCCGCCGCCCCCGGAGACGGAGCCTCAGGACCGGGCGGCTGATCGTCCGTGCCGCTGTTGTGGGACTTCGGGGCGGCGGACGGGTGCCGTCGACCGGGATCCGACTCGTGGCCGGAGGAGTGCCTGGGCTCGGCGGGGGCGGTCGGCTCCGTCGCGTCCGGTGTCAGGGTCCCGGAGTCGCCGGATGACCGCGACACGCCTGTCTTCGGCTCCGCCGCGCCGGAGTCCGGCTCCACGGGCCCAGCCGGAGGGGCCGCGTCGGCGGTATTCGGCTCCGGTGCGGCGGGTGAGGGTGCCTTCGGGCCCACGGGCAGCTGTGTGTCGCCGGTGATCACCTGGTCCGAACCGCTCGAAGCACGGAACGGCGCCGCGCTCAGCGACTCTCCGGGTGTCGTGCCCACGTCGCCCGACGGCATCTCGCCCGGTTCGCCCGTGCCACCCGCAGGGCTCCCGGGCTCTTCGCTCACGGGGATCACCTGGATCTCGCCCGCGGGAACCTCGCCCTCGGGAACCGCGGCAGCGGGCCGCTCCCGCTCCTCCGGCCGGGACTGGGTCAACCACGCCACCGCCGCACCGGTGACGGCGACGGGCCACTCCACGACGCCCGCGACACCGAGGACCCCCGCTCCCGTGTACACGGCCAGGCGCCGCCCGCGCGGCGACACGGCGCCCACCCTGTCCAGCGCTCCCCCGGCCACCCTGCTCACCGTCCCCGCGCCGGGTACGCGCCGCAGCACCGACGCTGCGGTGCGCAACGGCTGCGGGAGGGTCGTCGACGACGACTGCTGCCGAGCCATGATCCGCCTCTTTCCGTGACGTCCGACATCGCTTCCGGACGGCCGGGTTCCCGCCCTGCGTGAGGTCACCCGGACTTCCCGCAGGCAGATACCGGGAACGCCGGGCGGCGAGGGGAGCCCGCGAGGCGGACACGTGCGGTGGCCGGGGACCGCCGTCCTCGGCCACCGCACGTGCGAGACAGGTCAACCGGCCGTACAGACCGTCCCGTTGAGCGTGAAGGCGGCCGGCGCCCCGCTGTTGCCGGTGTGGTCGGCCTGGTAGCCGATGGACACACTCGCCCCGGGCGCGATCGTCCCGTCGTACGAAGCGTTGGTGGCCGTCACCGCGCCGGTGCTCGGCGCGTAGGTGGCGCCCCAGCCGTTGGTGAGGGTCTGCCCGGCGGGCAGGGTGAAGGCGAGCTGCCAGCCGTTGATCGTCGTCGTGCCGGTGTTGGTGACGGTCACGGAGGCGGTCAGGCCCGTGTTCCAGGCGTTGGTCGTGACGCTCACCCTGCAGGCGCCCGGCGGCGGCTGGGGCGCGGGGCCGGAGCTGTCGAGGCCGAAGAAGGTGAGGGCGCGGGAGGCCATGCCGTAGGTGTAGAGGTTGTGGCCGACGCCCTGGAGGCTGATCGCCTCCACGGGGGCCCGGTCACCGGTGGAGCCGTAGCGGGTGCGGGTCCAGCCGGAGGCGGGGGTGTCGGTGGCGGCCGGGCTCTGGCCGACGCCGAGCACATCGGTCCACTCCTTGATCTCCTCGCCGAAGTCGGGATAGCGCAGCGTCGCGTCCTCGGTGCCGTGCCACAGCTGCATCCGGGGACGCGGTCCCGTGTAGCCGGGGTAGGCGGCGCGGACCAGGTCGCCCCACTCCTGCGGGGTGTGTGTGATCGTGCCGTTGGCGCAGGCGCTGTTCCACTCGGAGCCGTCGGTGGTGGCGAAGCAGCCGAACGGTACACCGGAGAAGGCGGCCCCGGCCGCGAAGACGTCCGGGTAGTCGCCGAGCAGGACGTTCGTCATCATCGCGCCGGAGGAGATGCCGGTCGCGAAGATCTTCGTCGTGTCGGCGGCATAGGTGCGGGTGACCCAGTCGATCATCGACTTGATGCCGACCGGGTCGCTGCCGCCGCCCCGCTCGAGCGCCTGCGGCGAGGAGACGTCGAAGCACTTGCTGGCCCGGGTGACCGAGGGGTAGATCACGACGAAGCCGTAGGTGTCGGCGAGTTGGTGCCACTCGGTGGCGTTGTACATGTCCGGCCCGGAGCCGGTGCAGTAGTGCACGGCCACGACGACCGCGGGGTGCGCGGTGACGCTGCCGGGGACGTACAGGTACATCCGCAGACTGCTGGGGTTGGTGCCGAAGTCGGTGACCTCCGTGAGGGTCGCGGTGGGTACGGCGGCCCGGACGGCGGCCGTGGCCGGGGGCGCGCCGAGGCTCACCGCGGCGAGCAAGGGCACCAGTGCGGTGACCAGGGCCAGGAGGACCGTACGCAGTGGTCTCCTCGCGGTGGTGCGGGTGCGGGTGGACACGTTGTTGCTCCTCTCTCTCGGGAATCCTCGGGTCTTTCGGGAATCCTCGGGAATCTTCCGGAAAAGGGAACCGTGCGTCCCGCATGGTGGCATGGACACGACCGTCACGGAAGCGCTCCCACGGACAGAACGTCTTTTGCGCAAAGCGTTGACCAGAAAGCGCTTACCCTCTACGTTCCGTTCAGCGATGTGACCGAGAGACGCCCATGAGGGGCGAAACCCGTACATTGCTCGCGCACGAAGTTCAACATGGCGTACATCGTTCACGTACATGATCCACATTGAACCTTCCGAAGGGACGCACCCGCATGCGTACTCGCCCCCCACATACACACGCGCAAAGATCCACCCTGGCGGCGGCCGCCGCCGCGGCGCTCACCACGGTCGCCGTCCTCGCCCTCCCCCAGTCCGCCTCGGCGGCCGAGTCCTCGCCGGTCGGCTTCGGCGCGGGCACGACCGGCGGCGGCAGCGCGTCGGCGGTGACCGTCTCGACGCTCAGCGCCTTCAAGTCGGCGGTCACCGGCAGCGCTTCGAAGGTCGTCAGGGTCAGTGGCCTGATCTCGCTGAGCGGTCAGGTCGACATCGGCTCCAACACCACGGTCCTGGGCGTCGGTTCGTCCTCCGGATTCACCGGCGGCGGACTGCGGCTGAAGAACGCGACCAACGTGGTGGTCCGCAACCTCGCCATCAGCAAGGCGGTCGGCACGGACGCCATCACCGTCCAGAAGTCGACCAAGGTGTGGATCGACCACAACTCCCTGTCGTCCGACCGCGACCACGGCAAGGACCACTACGACGGCCTGGTCGACATCACGCACGCCTCGGACTACGTGACGGTCTCCTGGAACACCTTCAAGAACCACTACAAGGGCTCCCTGGTCGGCCACAGCGACAACAACGCGAGCGAGGACACCGGGCATCTGCGGGTGACGTACCACCACAACTGGTTCGACAACGTCAACTCCCGCATCCCCAGCCTGCGTTTCGGCACCGGGCACTTCTACGACAACTACGTCGTCGGCGCCGAGACCGCCGTGCACTCGCGCATGGGCGCCCAGATGCTCGTCGAGAACAACGTGTTCCGCTCCACCGGGGTCGCCGTCACCACCAGCCGCGACAGTGACGAGGACGGCTACGCCAACCTCAAGGGCAACGACCTCGGCGGAGCCGCCACCGAGATCTCCCGGGTCGGCACCTTCACCAGTCCGCCCTACGCCTACACCGCCGAGCCGGCCTCCTCCGTCGTCGCCTCGGTGACCGCCGGCGCCGGCGCCGGAAAGCTCTGACTCCCGCCCCCCACCTGGAAGAAGGCAGCAGGACATGACCGCACCAGCACGCACGCGTGCCCGTCGGCGCGCACTCGCCGGCGGCCTGGCCGCACTCGGGCTCTCATCTGTCATGATCATGACAGATGGCGCCGCACCCGCGAGCGCCGCCACCTGGCCCTCGGCCAACGGCAGCCAGGCCGTCACCGCCACCATCAAGCTGTCCGGCACCAAGGACTACGGGATGAAGCGCCTCTACGGCAGCGGCGACCTCGGCACCGGCGGCCAGAGCGAGAGCCAGGACCCGATCCTGGACCTCGCGGCCGGGACCGTCCTGAAGAACGTCATCATCGGCGCCCCGGCGGCCGACGGCATCCACTGCGAGGGCAGCTGCACGCTGCAGAACGTGTGGTGGGAGGACGTCGGCGAGGACGCGGCGACGTTCAAGGGCTCCTCGTCCTCGAACGTCTACACCGTCTCCGGCGGCGGCGCGAAGGAAGCCAGCGACAAGGTGTTCCAGTTCAACGGCGCCGGCACCCTCAACGTCTCCAACTTCGCCGTGCAGAACTTCGGCAAGCTGGTGCGCAGCTGCGGCAACTGCAAGACGCAGTACAAGCGGACCATCAACCTCAACACCATCGAGGCGACGTACAAGGGCACCGCGATCGTCGGGATCAACACCAACTACGGCGACAGCGCGACCCTGAGGAAGATCACCATCGTCGGTGACTCCGGCAAGAAGATCGTCCCCTGCCAGAAGTACATCGGGAACAACACGGGTGCGGAGCCGCCGAAGAACGGCTCGGACGCGGACGGAACCTACTGCAAGTACTCGTCGTCCGACATCACCTACAAGTAACAGGCCCCCCACGGGGAATCCGGCCGTACGAAGCGCACCCGCACGGCGCTTCGTACGGCCGCCGTGTCATGTCCGGGGGGCGGTCCCCCGCCGGCTCACGCCCCCATGGCCCCGGTGATCTCGCGCTGGTAGCGCGCGTAGGCGTCGCGCAGGGCCGTTCCCGGCCAGGGGGCGGGGAGGAGTTCGGGGGGCAGCACGGGATCGGTGAGGAGATGGCGTACGACCGCGGCGAAGGCCGTGAGCCGGTCCGCGGGGCGGTCCGCCCGCGCGACATGGGCCAGCAGGGCGCGCGCGGTGGCGGCCCAGGCGTCCAGCGGCCAGAGGTCGGCGGCCAGTTCGCGGGGCGGCCGGTCGGGGCGGGCGGTGTACGACTGGGCGACGGGCGCCAGTTCGCCGGGGAGCGCGCGGGTGAGGTTGGCCGGGCGCAGCCAGACGCCCTCGCGGAGTTCCGCGAGCCGCAGCGCGGTCAGCCGGGTGCGCAGATCGGCGCGTTCGGCGGGGCCACGGCCGGTCGCCGTGATCACCACCATCTCCCAGTCGCCGTCCCACGCGCGCGTGCGGGCGTCCACCGACTCGTCCTGGCGGCGCTGGCGGGCCAGCAGGCGGTCGCTGAGCCGGTAGACACCGTCGGCGGTGCGCCGCAGGTCACCGGCGGTCACCATCCTGCTGAGCGCGGCACGCAGCGTGGAGCCGCCGACGCCGAAGGGCTCCACCGCGCGAACGAGGTCCCTGACCGCCAGCTGCGGCGGGTGGGAGCCCAGCAGCAGGCTCAGCACGACCGACCGCGCGGACAGGGGCCGCAGGTCGACCTCGCCGGGCCGCTCCGAGCCGTTCATACGCATGGGGACGTACTGTACGGGTCTCTTGTTGTTGCATCATTGCTACGGTCGCACGAAGGGTGCAACATGGCGGCATGGTCTCGACACCCGCGCCCACGCCGCCGCCGTACGCCACCCACGACGTCACCAACCAGCCCCCGCCCCTGACGCCGTACGACGCCTCTGAGGACACCGCCCTCTTGGAGGGGGTGCGCCGCGAGGGCGCCGGCTGGGCCGAGGAGGAGCTGCGGCGGCTGGGCCTGGCGGCGGGCAGCGCCGAGGCGCAGGAGTGGGCCGAGCTGGCCAACGTCCATGAACCGGTGCTGCGTACCCACGACCGCTACGGCAACCGGATCGACGAGGTCGACTTCCACCCGAGCTGGCACCATCTGATGCGGACCGCGGTCGCCGAGGGGCTGGCCGCCTCCCCGTGGGCGGACGAGCGGCCGGGTGCCCATGTGGCCCGTACCGCGGGCGGGTTGGTCTGGGGGCACACGGACGCGGGACACGGCTGCCCCACTTCGATGACGTACGCGGCCGTCCCCGCCCTGCGCGCACAGCCGGAGCTGGCCAAGGTCTACGAGCCGCTGCTGACCAGCCGCGTGTACGAGCCGGGTCTGCGGGTGCCGACCGAGAAGCCCGGTCTGCTCGCGGGCATGGGAATGACCGAGAAGCAGGGCGGCTCGGACGTCCGTACGAACTCCACCACGGCCACCCCGACCGCCGAGCCCGGCGTGTACACCCTGCGCGGGCACAAGTGGTTCACCTCGGCGCCGATGTGCGACGTGTTCCTGGTACTGGCGCAGGCCCCGGACGGCCTGTCCTGCTTCCTGGTGCCGCGCGTCCTGCCCGACGGCACCCGCAACACGTTCCGCATCCAGCGCCTCAAGGACAAGCTGGGCAACCGCTCCAACGCCTCCTCGGAGCCGGAGTTCGACGGGACGGTGGCCTGGCTGGTCGGGCCGGAGGGCCGGGGCGTCAGGACGATCATCGAGATGGTCAACTGCACACGGCTCGACTGCGTGATGATGTCGGCGACGCTGATGCGCAGAACGCTCGTCGAGGCGGGTCACCATGTGCGCCACCGCACCGCCTTCGGCGCCCGGCTGATCGACCAGCCGCTGATGCGCAACGTCCTGGCCGACCTCGCGCTGGAGTCCGAGGCCGCCACCACCCTCACGCTGCGGCTGGCCGGCGCGGCCGACCGGGCGATCCGCGGGGACGCGCGAGAGGCGGCCTTCCGGCGCATCGCCACGGCCGTGGGCAAGTACTGGGTCACCAAGCGCGGCCCGGCCTTCACCGCGGAGGCCCTGGAGTGCCTGGGCGGCAACGGCTACGTCGAGGACTCCGGCATGCCCCGCCACTACCGCGAGGCCCCGCTGCTGTCGATCTGGGAGGGCTCGGGGAACGTCAACGCCCTTGACGTGCTCAGGGCCCTGAGCCGCGAGCCGGGTACCGCGCAGGCCCTCCTCGACGAACTCGCCCCGGCCCGGGGCGCGGACGCCCGCCTGGACGCGGCCGTGGCCCGTCTGGAGCAGCTGCTGGCGGCCGGCTCCGAGACCACCGCGCGCCGGCTGGTCGAACTGATGGCGCTGACCCTCCAGGCCTCCCTCCTGGTCCGGCACGCCCCGCCCGCCGTCGCCGACGCGTTCTGCGCGACCCGGCTCGGCGGCGACTGGGGTCACTCCTTCGGCACCCTGCCCGACGGCGCCGACCTGGACGCGATCCTGGAACGGGCGTTGCCCGACGGGCAGTTGAGCCTGTTGTAGGCAGACTGTCACCTCCCGGTTCCGCTTCGTTGTCAGTGGCGTGGTGCAGACTCACGATCAGTTGGCACTTCGCCTGGGGAGGACAACGTGTTCACGGGGATCGACGAGGTCGACTGGGCCTCGCTGAGGCATGCGTACGGCAGCGCGGAGGACGTGCCCGCACTGCTGAGGGGGCTGGCGTCGGCGGACCCGGCCGAGCGGGAGATCGCGCTCGACGGGATGTACGGAGCGGTGCACCACCAGGGCGACGTGTACGACTCGACGCTGGCGTGCATTCCGTTTCTGTTCGCGCTCGTGGCGAGCGAGGCGGTGCGGGAGCGGGGCGGCATCGTGGAGCTGCTGGCCGGCATCGGACAGGAGGGCGAGGACCGGGAGCGCGCCGACGACACGTATGCGATGGCGCGCACCGCGGTCCGGGCGGGGGCGGGCGTCTTCGCCGGGCTGGTCCAGGACCCGGACCCCGAGGTGCGCGGGGCGGCCGTGGGCGCGCTGGTGCGCTTCCTCGACGAACCGGAGCGGGTGATGGGCCTGCTGCGGCAGCGGATCACGGTGGAGCGGGACGACCGGGTGCTGCTCGCCCTCGCGGAGGGTCTCGGGGTCTTCGCGCGTCGCCACCCGGCACACGCGGCCGACGCGGTGGACCTCCTCACCGCCCAGAGCGGCCCGCCGTTCGGTCCTGGACTGCGGCTGGCCGCGCTGGGGCAGCTGGCGGGCTGTGCCCCGGACCGGCTCCCGGCCGACCTGGTGCCCACCGTCGTACGGCTGCTCAGGCAGCGCTCCGGACGGCGGCCGTGCCGATCGGAGGAGCCCGACCGGCCGGACACGGACACCCTCGTCGGTCGGCTGCGCAGACTGCGCCCCTCGGACGAGGAGGGTTCACAGCTGCTGCGGACCCTGCACCGGGCGCTCGACGACCGGGTGGACGAGCGGAGCGCCCTGCTGGTGGGGCAGTTGAGCAGCCCGGGGGCGACCGATCGGTGCAACGCGGTGTGGATGGCGCCGGGGCTGATCCGCGAGTGGCGTGCCGACCACAGCGAGGTCGTGGCGCTGATCGGCGCCCAACTGGGCGCGGAGGAGGACCGGTTGCGCGAGGCCGCGCTCTCCGCCCTGGACGGCATCGTCGGCCTGGCCGCCCCGGCCGCCGACGACCTCCACGCGCTGGTGACCTCCCGTCCCGATCTCTGGGTACGGCGGTGGGAGCGCGGGGCGCCGACCCTGGGCGACCCGGTCAAGGTGCTGGCCTGGTGCGGGGATCCGCGGGTGGTGCCCGTCCTGGCCCAGGTGCTGGCCGGGCCGGTCGTGCCGGACGACCTGGGGCGTGCGGTCGTCCCTCTGGGAGCCGCCGGGACTCCGTTGGCGCCTGCGTTGCGCCGCAGACTCGGTGACGTGCCACTCGATTCACCCGAGACGTACGACCGGGCGATGCCGCTGCTGTCGGCGCTGAAGGCGATCGGTGACACCCGGGCGGTGCCGGAGGTGCTGCGACTGCTGGCGGGGACGGCCGACGGACGGTGGCCCCGGGAGGCGGCGGTGCGGGCGCTGGGGGCGTTCGGACCGGTGGCACGGGAGGCGATTCCCGCGTTGCGGGGGCTGCTGGACACCGAGTCGGCGGCCGTCGCCGCGGAGGCGTTGTGGTCGTTGGAGGGGGACGTCTCGGCCGTACTGCCGGTGCTGGTCCGAGAGTTGACGAGCGACGGACACCGCCCCCGCGCGGCGGCCGACGTCCTGGCGCGGCTGGGGCCGCCGGCCCGTTCCGCGCTGCCCGGGCTGTACCGTCTGGCGGGGTCCGACGAGCCGTGGGAGCGGACGGCGGCCGCGTGTGCCCTGTGGCGTGTCGGCGGGGACCCGGAGCTCTCGGCACCGGTCCTGAGGACGGCCTGGGCGAAGAACCCGCACACCCGGCTCCCGATCGCGTCCTGCGTCGCGGCACCGGGCCCCGCGGGCGAGCCCCTCCACGACCTCCTCCGCACGGAACTCGCCTCACCCCGCCGCCACAAGGCCTCCACAGGCGGCTACGGCGGCCACGACATCCTCGACGACCTGGAGCTGCTGCGGGTGTGCCGGCAAGCGGTGGACGAGCCGTAGGCCGACGACGACGGACACGGCACGGGAGGGACGGGAGAACGGGAGGGACGGGCGGGACAGGCTCCGCCAGGCGCAACGGAGGCTGTGATCAGCGGCGCGGGACGGGGCGGGCCGCGCCCGGCACAGCGGGGCCTGTGGAGGCGCCCCCCATAGCCCTCGCACGCCACCCGACCGGGCGCTGGCCGAGGCCGGGTGTGGTGGCGGTCGTTACCTGGTCTTGCGGCCCCACAAGGGGCCGAAACGGGACCACTCGGTGTCCCAGAGGTCCATGCGGCGGCGTTCCAGGCGGCCGCAGAGGACCCGCCCGCCCACGAACGGGACCGCGGCGGCACTGATGCCGACCAGGACGCCGATCAGGGTGGCCCGCAGACGGGCCTGGGACGCGGTGGCGGGCTTGGTGACCAGATGGCCCTGCGGGTCCGACCAGATGGGGACCGTGCTGCCGGCCGCGCTGCCGGGGGCTACCCGGACCTGACCGGTGTGGCTGGAGCCGTCCGGCGCGGTCCAGCGCACATTGCCCCACACCTGGTCGCCGCTCGCCGCGGTGTCGGCGGTGGCCTTTCCGGGGGCCTTCGCGGTCAGCCGTGCCTCGACGCGCTGCCACTCGGCCCGCTCCCGGGCCAGCCCGTGCTCCACGGACTGGGTCGCCGCGAGACCGGCGAGCACCCCCGCCACCACGGTGACCAGCCAGGCGCCGAGCACGACCCAGGCCTCCACCGTGTCGGCACGGCGCTTCAGCGGATTGTGGCGCCAGCGCCAGAGCCACACCTTCGGACCACGGAACGCCATCGAAGGCTTCCTCCTCATGAGCACCTGACCATCCCCGATCTCCCTCCCATACGGGCCCGGGTCCCCGGATGCTCAGGCCGGGTGCCCCCACTTCGACGGTCGCACGAGTCCCCGGATCGCGCAGGGGCTTCGGGAAACCGGCCGGAAGATCACCGCCACAGACCGTCGACACCGCGCTGACCAGCGGCGATGCCAGTTCCAGGGGTGACTGTCAGTGGTGGGGTGCAAACTGGCCAATGTCTGGGACGAAGAGGTCGCGGAGGTGATCGGGATGACCGAGGTACTGCTCGCCGTAGGGACACGAAAAGGCCTGTTCATCGGGCGCCGAAGGGGTGGCGCCTGGGAGTTCGACGAGAGTCCGTATTTCAACGCGCAGGCCATGTACTCGGTGGCCATCGACACCCGGGGCGAGAGGCCGCGCCTGCTGGCCGGGGGTGACAGTTCTCACTGGGGTCCGTCCGTGTTCCACTCCGACGACCTGGGTCGCACATGGACCGAGCCGTCGCAGCCGGCCGTCAAGTTCCCCAAGGACACGGGGGCTTCGCTGGAGCGGGTGTGGCAGCTGCACCCGGCGGCCGCGGAGGAGGGCGTGGTGTACGCGGGCACCGAGCCGGCGGCGCTCTACCGCTCGGAGGACCGTGGGGAGACCTTCGAGCTGGTCCGTCCGCTGTGGGAGCACCCCACGCGCTCGAAGTGGGTGCCGGGAGGCGGTGGCGAGGGGCTGCACACCGTGCTCACCGACCAGCGCGACCCGCGGGCGGTGACGGTGGCCGTCTCGACGGCGGGGGTGTTCAGGACCACGGACGGCGGGGCGAGTTGGAAGCCGTCGAACTCCGGTGTCTCCGCGGTGTTCCTGCCCGATCCCGACCCGGAGTTCGGGCAGTGCGTGCACAAGGTGGCACGGGACGCGGCGAACCCGGACCGTCTCTATCTGCAGAACCACTGGGGTGTGTACAGAAGCGACGACGCGGGCGCGCACTGGACGGACATCGGTGAGGGGCTGCCGTCCACCTTCGGCTTCGCGGCGGCGACCCACCCGAGGCGGGGCGACACGGCGTATGTGTTCCCGATCAACGCCGACGCGGACCGGGTGCCCGCCGACCACCGGTGCCGGGTCTTCAGGACGGCGGACGCGGGCAAGAGCTGGGAACCGCTGTCGGCGGGGCTGCCCCAGGAGGACCACTACGGGACGGTGCTGCGGGACGCCATGTGCACGGACGATGCCGACCCGGCGGGCGTGTACTTCGGCAACCGCAACGGCGAGGTGTTCGCGTCGGCCGACGACGGTGACAGCTGGCAGCAGCTGGCGTCGCATCTGCCGGACGTGCTGTGTGTGCGGGCGGCGGTGGTCGGATGAGCCGGACGGGGGGATCGGTGGGCCTTGGCCACCGGTTGATTCCCGCTGCCCGTACGGCAGTAGGGTGACGCCCGTGGCACCACGACCGTTGCATGAAATCGTCGAAGCCGGCTGGGCGAAGGCCCTTGAACCCGTCGCCGGGCGGATCTCCGGGATGGGGGAGTTCCTCCGGGGGGAGATCGCCGAGGGGCGCACCTATCTGCCGGCCGGGGCGAACGTCCTGCGGGCCTTCCAGCAGCCCTTCGACGACGTGAGGGTCCTGATCGTCGGGCAGGACCCTTATCCGACGCCCGGGCACGCGGTGGGGCTGTCCTTCTCGGTGGCGCCGGACGTGCGTCCGTTGCCGGGCAGCCTCATCAACATCTACCGCGAGCTGAACACCGACCTGGGTCTGCCCCAGCCGTCCAACGGCGACCTCACACCGTGGACCCGGCAGGGTGTGCTGCTGCTCAACAGGGCGCTGACGACCGCTCCTCGCAAACCCGGCGCCCATCGCGGCAAGGGCTGGGAGGAGGTCACCGAGCAGGCGATACGCGCGCTGGCCGGCCGCGGCAAGCCCCTGGTGTCCATCCTGTGGGGCCGAGACGCCCGCAATCTGCGCCCGCTCCTCGGCGACCTCCCCTCCGTCGAGTCCGCCCACCCCTCCCCCATGTCCGCGGACCGCGGCTTCTTCGACTCCCGCCCCTTCAGCCGAGCCAACGATCTGCTGATCCGCCAGGGCGGCCAGCCGGTGGACTGGCGCCTGCCGTGAGCGACGTCGCCGACGGAGGTCCGCAACCCGGCCGAGGCGGCAAGCACGCCGACGCTCCGGGCGCGGACGCGGAGATCCGCGGCCGGAACGCTGTCGGGCCTCGACCGGTCGGTCCGGGCGGCGGGGACACGGTCGGGGTCCTCGCCGTGGACTCCGGAGGGTCCGGGCTGCGGGTCGTCGTCGCCGATGCGCGCGGGGGCGCTCTGGCCCGGCGCGGGTCGTCGGAGCCGGTGCGTACCGGAGCGCGGGGAATCGACCCCGGGCATCTGATGGAGCAACTGGTGCCGATGGTGCGGGTGTTGCTCGCCGAGAGCGGGGTGACCGAGCTGCGGGCCGCGGCTGTGGGGGCCGCTGGTCTGGCCAGCCTCGGTGATGCTCTGCGCGCCGAGCTTCCGGGCGCCCTCGGGCGGGAGTTCGGGGTGCCGGTGGTGGCGCTCGCGGCGGATGCCGTCACCGCCTACGCGGGTGCGCTCGGTGCGCGGCCCGGGGCGGTGGTCGCCGCCGGTACGGGGTTGATCGCCGTCGGCACCGACCTGGACCGCTGGCACCGCGCGGACGGCTGGGGGCATCTGCTGGGTGACTGCGGCGGCGGTGCCTGGATCGGTCGGGCCGGGCTGGAGGCGGCGGTGCGGGCCCATGACGGGCGGCCCCGGGGGTCGGCGGCGCTGTTGACGTGTGCCGAGGAGCAGTTCGGGCCCGTCGCGGGGCTGCCGGGGAAGCTCTATCCGCGTCCCGACCGGCCCGCCGTCCTCGCCTCCTTCGCGCCCCGGGTCGCCGCCTGTGCCGGGCACGACCCGGTCGCCACGGGCATCCTGCGGGCGGCGGCCCGGCACATGGTCGAGTCCGCCGCCGCGGTGTGTCCCACCGGCGGTGAGCCCCGAGTGGCCTTCACCGGCGGCCTCTTCGAGATGGGCGAGCCGCTGCTCGTACCGGTGGCGGAGGAGCTGGCGATACAACTCCCGCACGCCCGGCGGGTCACGGCCGCAGGCGATCCCCTCGCGGGCGCGCTCCGCATCGTGGCCGACCTCGCGGCGGGCACGCTCACTCTCCCGGGTGATGCGGCGATGTTGTCCGTGATGACCGGTTAGGGAGAGGGGCACCTTGCTTCGCAAAAGCGCCCGGTTCGTACAGCGATCGCTTCTGATCCGTACGTAACTCATCAGACAAAACAGGACGGATACCGCTCACCTGCACCCTCCCCGAACAGGGGAGCCCAGGAAGCCAGTAACATGCGTCGCCATGAGCTCCCCCACTGGGCCCGCGTCCGGCCTGCCAGTACGAATGCCGCGACCTCGCCAGCCCGGGCGGCACCGCCGACCCGAGCCGCTGGCGGCTCCCGAGGGCGCGCCCGCGCTCGTCCTCGCGGTGCCGGGTACCCCCGCCCCCGCCACGCGCAGCCTCGCCGAGGAGGTCGTGAGCATCGCCCGCTCCGAACTCCCCGGTCTCGACGCGCGCATCGGCTATCTGGACGGGGACGACCGGGAGTTCCCCACGCTCCAGGCCGTGCTCGTGCATGCCGCGGAGGAGCGTACGGCCCGCTTCGAGCAGGCCAAGGCCGCGGGCCTCGACGTCAAGGAGCCGGACGGCCCCGTGGCCGTCGTCGTGCCGCTGCTGGCCGGTCCGGACAGCGCGCTGCTCCGGGTCGTCCGCCAGGCCGTGATGGACAGCCGGGTCGCGGCCGACCTGACCGACGTGCTGGGCCCGCACCCGCTGCTCGCCGAGGCGCTGCACGTGCGGCTGTCGGAGGCCGGTCTGGCCCGCGCCGACCGTGCCCGTCTGTTCACCGTGGCGACCGCGGCGGACGGCATCATCCTGGCGTCCGTGGGCGGTGACGAGGCGGTGCAGGCGGCCGGGATCACCGGCATGCTGCTCGCCGCGCGTCTGGCCGTGCCGGTGATGGCGGCGGCCCTGGACCAGGAGGGCTCGATCGCGTCCGTCGCCGAGCAGCTGCGTGGTTCGGGCTCCCAGCAGCTGGCCCTGGCGCCGTACCTGATAGGGCCGGAGATCGACCCCGGTCTGATCGAGGAGGCCGCCAAGGAAGCCGGCTGCGCCGCCGCCGAGGCGCTCGGCCCGTACCCCGCGATCGGCAAGCTCGCCCTCGCCAAGTACACGACGGCCCTGGGCATCGCCCCGCAGCAGCCGCAGGGCACCCCGGTCCGCTGACGCCGACGCGCACGGCACGGCCGTAGAGACGCCGAAGGGCCCGCTCCACGACTCGGAGCGGGCCCTCGGCGTGTGCGCGGCGGCTCTCAGCCGAAGATCACGCAGGAGACGGCCGGGACCTCGACCGTGCCCTCGTAGCGTGGCTGGCCGGTGGTCGGGTCGATGGCGAACCAGGTGATGTCCCCGGAGCGCTCGTTGGCGGCGTAGAGGAAGCCGTGGGACTCGGTGAGGGCGCGGGGCCAGTGGCCGCCGCAGGGGACCGTGCCGAGCAGGCGGAGGTCGTCGCCCTCCACGGCGAAGGTGGACAGGACGTCCTCGCCCCGGGTGGCGATCCAGACGAAGCGGCCGTCGGGCGAGGTGACGATCCCGGACGGGTAGGCGTCGCCCGCCGGGGCGGCGGGGAGCACCTGGGTCTCGGTGAGGGGCTTGAGGGTGCCGTCCTCGGCGTCCCATTGGCAGGCGGTGACGGTCGGGGTGAGTTCGTTGACGACGTAGGCGCGCGTGCCGTCCGGGTGGAAGGCGAGATGGCGTGGGCCGGAGCCGGGGCGCAGGGCGATCTCGCGGTGCACGCAGAGGGCGCCGTCGGTCAGGGCGCAGACGCGGACCGAGTCGGTGCCGAGGTCGACGCTGACCGCCCAGCGGCCGCTGGGGTCGGCCTGGACCTGATGGGCGTGCGGGCCCTGCTGGCGGCGCGTGTGCGGTCCGGAGCCGGTGTGCCGGAGCACTCCGGAGGGGGCGTCGGCGAGCGTGCCGTCGGGGCGGACGGGTACGGCGGTGACGCTGCCGGAGCCGTAGTTGGCGGTGAGGACGTGACCGGCGAACAGGCCGAGGTGCGTGGGTCCGTCACCACCGACCGGCACGGGTGCGCCGGCCCGCTCCAGCCGGTCCCCGTTCACCCGGTACGCCGCCACCGCGCCCTCGGTCGTCTCGCTGACCGCGTAGAGGGTGGCGGCGCCGGGCGCCAGGGCCAGGTAGGACGGGTCGGGGACGTTGTTCACGCTGCTCAGGAGGGTCAGGGCGCCGCTGTCGGCGGAGACGGCCGCCGTCACGATCCCGGGGCCTCCGGCCGCCGTGAACGACCCGATGAAGGCCCGCCGTCGCCGCCCGCCGCCGTCTGTCACCGCTGTCCCCTCTCGGTTCTGTGCCCTCGCGGTGACCGTAGCAGTCGATCACGTGCGGTCTAGACCATACGAGATGAATTCATGGGGCCGCAACGGCGGTCCGCAGCGGTGTCTCCAGCTCCGCGAGGGCCCGTTCCAGGCCGTGCAGGTGGGTCAGCGCCGGACCGGCCGGGGGTGCGGGGTCCGTGAAGGCCGTGCGGCGCGCACGCTCGCGCGGGGGCGCGTCCGGCGTGGGGGTCGTGCGGTGCGCGCTTCCACCACCCGTGAGCGCCTCGACCGCCCCCTCCACGCGCCAGCACGCCGCGGCCAGACGGGCATCTTGGGAGGCCTCCGGGTCGGCGGCGACGGAGACCAGGCCGCGGATCTCGCGGGCGCAGTCGTCGAGGAGGGCCAGCACATGCCGGGCGCGCCTCTTGCGGCCGAGCATCGGGTTGAGCGGATGGACGAGGGGCGCGACGGACAGCCGTACCCGGCCCAGCAGCTGCTCCAGCTCGGTCACCCGGGAGGCCGGGTCGGCGTCCGGGGAGCCGGCCAGCCGGGCCGCCGCCTCGGCGGTGCACGCGTGCACGCAGCGCAGGGCCCGCTGGATCCAGGTGTCGGTCGTCAGATGCGTGGTGACCGGCAGGACGAGCAGCACGGCGAGGGCGGCGCCCGACGCGCCCACGGCGGTCTCGGCGAGCCGCAGGGCGAGCAGGCCGGGAGTGAGGACGCCGAGGAGGCCGTAGAGGAGCTCGGCGAGGAGGGTCACGCAGAGCATCATCCAGGTGTACGAGACGGCGGCCGTGTAGAAGATGCCGAAGACGCAGGCGGCGAGGAGGACGGCCGTGGGGCCTCCCGCCCCGTGCACCGGTACGGCGACCAGCAGGCCGAGGCCGATGCCGATCACCGTGCCGAGAACCCGGCGGAAGCCCCTCACCAGGGTCTCGCCGCGGGAGACGGTGTTGACGAAGATCCACCAGGTGGCGCCGACTGCCCAGTACCAGCGCTGGCCGGACACGAGCTGGCCCACGACGAGGGCGAAGCCCGCGCCGGCGGTCGCCTGGACGGCCTGGCGGGTGGTGACGCGGGCCAGGCCGGTGCCGGCGGGCGGGGCGGGCACCGGTGCCGGGGGCAGCTGGGCCTCGTAGCACCACAGGCCGAAGCGCACGGCCGCCGCGGTGAGGAGGGACAGTACGACGGCGACGTAGAGCTCGGGCAGCTGCTCCGTCGTCGCGTGCAGGAACTGCGCCACGAAGAAGGTCATGAACGCGAAGACGCCGAGGCTGTGGCCGCGCGGGCCCCAGCGGCGGGCGTAGACGCCGACACCGATGACCGCGAGGAAGGCCAGGTCGCGGGCGACCGGGTGGTCGTGCAGTGCGGCCGCGGCGGCGAGCACCGGCAGGCCGACGGCCGGCAGCAGGGCGGTGGTGACGGCCTGTCCGCGGACCATGGCGTCGGTGACGGTGAACAGGGCGAGCAGCGCGGCCAGTCCGCCGGCGACGGTGCCGACGAGGGAGACCCCGGCCAGAGCGCACAGCACCACGGCCGACCCGATGCCGACCACGGCGCGCGCGGCGAACCGCAGCCGCAGCCGCCCCGGGTCCGGAGCCACGAACACCCTCTTCAGCACTGCTACCCCGCCCCTTGGACACCGGCATGAGAAAGGCGCCGCGGGGGTCCGCAGCGCCATCGACACCGACATTGCAGCACTGCCGCCGCGACTGGCTCAAGCGACGCCGAATATGCTGGGCCATTGGCACAGTCATATCGGTTCCGGGTCGTCCGCCGACGGGCCAACGGACCATGTACGAGGAGGCCGCGCGCCATGGCCGTGGACGAGCTGGACACCCGCATCCTGCGCCTGCTGCTGGAGCAGCCGCGGACGAGTGTGCGGGAGTACGCCCGGATCCTGGGCGTCGCCCGGGGCACCCTGCAGGCCCGGCTCGACCGCCTGGAGCGCGAGGGAGTGATCACCGGAGCGGCCCCGACGCTCTCCCCCGCCGCGCTCGGGCATCCGGTGCTGGCGTTCGTGCACATCGAGGTGACACAGGGGCATCTGGACGACGTGGGGGACGCGCTGGCGGCCGTGCCGGAGATCGTCGAGGCCTTCTCGATCACGGGCGGCGGAGATCTCATCACCCGGGTGGTCGCGCGGGACAACGCCCATCTGGAGGACGTCATCCAGAAGCTGATCAGCCTGCCGGGCGTCGTGCGCACCCGCACCGAGGTGGCGCTGCGGGAACGTGTTCCGCAGCGGCTGCTGCCACTCGTCGAGTCGATCGGACGGGCGGCCCGCGCATGACCTTTGCCATCCTGGGTTCATGAGCAGGCTCGGCACGCTTTCGGTCATCTTCGATCTCGACGGTACACTCGTGGACAGCGAGCCGAACTACTACGAGGCGGGCCGGCAGACCCTGGCCGAACACGGCGTCCCGCACTTCACATGGGCCGAGCACGAGCGGTACGTGGGCGTCGGCACCCGGGAGACGGCGGAGCTCTGGAAACGGGAGTACGGTCTCGCGGCCTCCGTCGACGCACTCCTCGCCGACGCCGACCGCCGCTACCTGGAGCTGGCCCGCGCGGCCACGCCCGCGTACCCGGAGATGCGCGAGTTCGTCGAACTCCTCGCCACGGAGGGCGTGCCGATGGCCGTGGCGTCGGGTTCGTCGCGGGCGGCCATCGACGCCATCCTGGCGGGGACCGGCCTGGACGCCTGTCTCCGTACGGTCGTCTCGGCCGACGAGGTGCCCCGCGGCAAGCCCGCTCCGGACGTCTTCCTGGAGGCGGCGCGCCGGCTCGGCGCGGCCCCGGCCGACTGTGTGGTCCTGGAGGACGCCGCTCCGGGTGCCGCCGCCGCGCACGCGGCCGGGATGCGCTGTATCGCGATCCCGTACATCGCCGCACAGGCCGACGCTCCGGAGTTCGCCACCGCCGCTCTGCTGCTGCGCGGCGGACAGGCGGAGTTCACGGCGCGGGCGGCCCACGACTGGCTGCTGCGGTCAGCGGGCCCCGCCTGAGATCAGACCGGGCCGGGAACCGGCGCCGGTCGAGGACCCGGCCGGGCGGGCCCGCGCCTTCGAGGGGCGGGTCGCCGAGTTGTACGAACGCGGGAAGGCGGTCGACACGGCGGCCCCGCCGGAGATCGACGCGGTGCCCGACCCGGCCGGGTCGTGGGAGTGGATCCTGGCGGCGCTGGAGGGGAGCCCACTCCCGTGACCAGGCTCGACGCCTGGGGTCAGCTGGGCCGGATGTTCTGGTTCAGCCGGAAGACGTTCTCCGGGTCGAGGGCGTTCTTGATACGGGCCAGCCGCTCGTAGTTGCCGCGGTAGCTGGCGCGGACGCGGTCCTGGCCCTCGTCCATCATCATGTTCACGTAGGCGCCGCCCGCCGAGTACGGGTGCAGGGCGTCGGAGTAGTCGACGGCCCAGCGCTTGACGAGTTCGGCGTTGGCCGGGTCGGGATCGACCCCGGCGTAGACGGTGGACCAGGTGGCACCGCGATAAGCCCAGGGGGTCTCGTCGGGGCCGACGTCGTGGGCGGCGCCGTCGATCGGGTAGAGGTGCATGGTCGACTGGACGGTGGGCACCTCGGCCCCGAACTTGGTGTGCAGTTCGACGGCCTCGTCGGGGATCTCGTTGACGAAGTCGGCGCGCCAGTACCACTGGTGGCCGGGCGGGTAGAGCCCGTCGAACATCGACTGCAGGGCCGGGTGGGGCATCGGCCCGACGGCGTGCAGCATCGGCTCGGGCAGGGCGTCGAGCAGCGGGGCCATCTCGCGCGCGGCGGCCTCGGGGTCGTCGCCGGTGTAGCACCAGACGACGCCGGCGGTCTTGCGGAGCTGGATCTCCTCGGGGAACGGCGGAGCCGGCGGGACGGTGCCGTAGAGGAAGAACGCGTTGATGTCGCGAGGTGCGTTCGGCAGGAAGTCCCGGTAGGCGGTGAGGACTTCGGCGCTCAGATCGACGGGCCAGAAGGTCGGCCCGCCGACGACGGTGTCGATCTCGTGCAGCCGGAAGACGAAGGAGGTGACGACACCGAAGTTGCCGCCGCCGCCCCGGATCGCCCAGAACAGGTCGGTGTTCTCGTCGGCGCTCGCGCGCACCGTGCCGCCGTCGGCCAGGACGACCTCGGCGGAGAGGAGGTTGTCGATGGTCAGCCCGCACTTGCGGGTGAGATGGCCGAGGCCGCCGCCGGTGGCGATGCCGCCGACGCCGGTGGTGGAGACGATGCCGCTGGGAGTGGCGAGTCCGTAGGCGTTGGTCGCGTGGTCCACCTCGCCCCATACGCAGCCGCCGCCGACCCGGACCGAGCGGTCCGCCGGGTGGATCTGGACCTCCTTGAGCGGGGACAGGTCGACGACCACTCCCCCGTCGACGGTGCCCATCCCGGCGCCGTGGTGGCCGCCGCCGCGGACGGCGAGGGGCAGGTCGTGGGCGCGGGCGAAGCCGATCGCGCGGGCGACGGCGTCCGGGTCGGCGCAGCGGGCGATCAGGGCCGGGCGCCGGTCGATCATCGCGTTGTAGACGGCTCGGGCCTGCTCGTAGCCGGAATCCTCGGGTCCGATCAACTCTCCTGTGAAGTCCGCGAGTTCCCGTCGTGCCGCCTGAGCGGGTGTGCTGGACATTGCGGTTTCCCCCGTTTGGTTGGGAGTCGGGTCGTTCTGCACGTTCTACTCGGGTTGCGCGGACGTGGGCATCCGTGGGCATCACCTAGCTCGGCGGCCGCGGGTACCTACGTTTCGCGGTCCGGGAGGAGTCCGAGCTCGGCCGCGCGGGCGGCGGCGTGACGGCGGGTGGGCGCGTCCAGCTTCTCCAGGACGGCGCGTACATGGTTGTCGACGGTGCGGACGGACACGACGAGCCGAGCCGCGATCTCCGCGTTGGTCAGGCCCTGCGCGAGCAGCCGCATCACCTCCAGCTGCCGTTCGGTGAGCTGCGCGGGGTTGCCGCGGGTGACGGCGAGCGGGCCGCGCGGGACGCGTCGTACGCCGAGCCGACGCAGCTCGGCGCGGACCAGGCGGGCCAGCGGTTCGGCGCCCAGGGCGTCGAGTTCGGCGAGCGCGTCGAGCTTGTCGGCCGGGTGCGGGCTCTCCGCGCGGGCGGCGGCGTGCTCGTAGGGGCAGCCCGCGGCCTCCCAGATGGCGGCGGCCTCGCGCCAGTGGCCGCGGGCCTGGAGGGCGTAGGGATGGTCGGAGTCCTCCAGCGGGACCGGGTGGCCGGCCTTGGTGAGCCAGTAGCCGAGTTCGGCTCCGTAGGGGACGCCGGCGAGATGGCGGGCCTGGGCGTGGACCGGCGCGGCGGCCCCGATCACCGCGTCGGGGTCCCCGCGCAGCCAGGCGGCTTCGGCGAGCGCCGCCGCGACCGGTCCGGTGCGCTGCAGTTCCCTCGTCCGTACGGCGATCTCCCGTGCCTCGGCGAGGAGTTCACCGGCGCCGGGGCGGCCGCAGCGGACGCGGACCCGGGCGAGGACGGTCAGCGCCGGGCAACGCGCCGGCAGGAAGTCGTGGATGCCGAACTCGGCGTGCCGCTCGGCGTCCTCCCAGTCGGCCGCGGCGAGGCGCCGTATCGCCAGCTCGACATGCAAGTAGGTGAGGAAGCCCAGGTGTTCGGCACGGTCGGCCAGGTCCATGGCCGGGGGCAGGAAGCGGTCGGCGTCGGCGTACTGGAGGTTGTCGAGCAGGGTCCAGATGATGTTGGCGTACGAGCGGCAGGCGTGCTCCACCTCCCCTGCGGCCAGGGCGACTTCGAGACTCTCCTCCAGCTGCTTGCGTCCGTCGGGGTCGCCGCCCCGCCAGCGGGCCGTGCCCAGGTTGTTGAGGGCGTGCGCGAGGATCTCGGTGTCGTCCGCCTTGCGGGCCAGGGTGATGGCGCGCTCGGCGTGGGCGACGGCCTCGGGGTAGCGGTCGGAGAGCATGCGCAGCTGCGCGATGTTGCTCACCGCGAGGGCCAGCAGCCGGTCGTCACCGGCGTGTTCGAGGACGGCCACGGCCTCGCGGGCGGCCTCCTGCGCCTCGTCGGCGTCCCCGGCCCACCAGTGGATACGGGACAGCCAGCGCAGGTCGGCGCCGAGGGCAAGGATGTCCCCCAGGGAGCGGCGCAGGGCGACGGCCTCGCGCTGGGCGCCGACGGCGGCGGTCGAGTCGGCGATGGTGTAGCTCTCCACGGCGTAGCGTTCGAGCAGGTCGGCGAGTTCGGGTGGGGCGTAGCGGTGGCGCTGCTCCAGGACGAGCCGGAGCTGGGCGGCGGCCTCGCGGTGGGCGCCGGTCGACGCGGCGTCCCGGGCGGCGTCGGGGCCGTAGCGGACGATGGCGTCGCGGTCGCCGGCCCGGGCCGCGTGGTGGACGATACGGGCGGCGTCGGAGCCGGGCCGGGCGACCAGCGCCGCGAGGACGCCCCGGTCGAGGTCGATACGGCGGGCGGCGGGCACGGAGTCGGCGATGGCCCGCCGGATCAACTCGTGCCGGAACGCCACCCGTTCCGGGGTGACGGCGAGCAGCCCGCGCTGCTCGGCCTCGGCGAGGACGGCGACGCCGTCGCTCAACAGCGCGTCGACGAGCGGCCGTTCGACCGCCGAGGGCACCACGGCGAGCTGCTCCAGGGCGTCCACGGTGGCCGCCTCCAGGCCCCGCAGCCGCGCGAGTACGGCGTCCACGACCGTCGGCGGGACTCCCCCGGTGCCGCCCGCGGCCAGCACCTCGGTGACGAAGAAGGGGTTGCCGGAGGTCACCGCGTACACCTGGCGCGGGTCGAGCCGGCCGGCCGCGCTGAGCCGGCGTACGGCGCCCAGGGAGAGACGGGCCAGGGGCAGGCGGTGCACACGGGGTGCGCGGGACACCTGGCCCAGGAGGTGACGCAGGGGGTGGCCACGGCTCAACTCGTCGTCCCGGTAGGTGAGGACGAGCAGCGCGGGCAGCCGCTCCATGCGCCGGACGAGGAAGCGCAGGGCGTCCAGCGAAGCCTCGTCCGCCCAGTGCACGTCCTCGACGACGAGTACCGCAGGATGCGGAGCGACAGCCAGCTCTCCGTGCAGGGCCTCGTAGACGCGGTGTCGGTCACCGCCGTCCGTGACGGCCCGGGCCAGCTCCGCGCCGACACTGCCGACGAGGTCGCGGAACGGTCCCAGCGGGCGCCGGGTGGCGAGGTCGTCGCACTGGCCGACCAGGATCCGGGCATGGCTCGGCAGCCGGTCGGGCAACGCCCTGACCAGGCTCGACTTGCCGATTCCGGCCTCACCGAAGACGAGCGCCACCGAACCGGCCCCGTCCGCCGCCTCCCGTGCGGCCGAGACCAACAGCGCCAGCTCGCGCTCACGTTCGAGGATCCCCCAATCCACCCGCCGATTGTGCCACCGGCGTGGGCGAGTGGGGGTGTCGTGCGGGGGTGCGGGGTTCGGGGTGCGGAGGTCGGGGGCGCGGTCGCGCGGGGCCGCCCGAGCCGGCGGCCCGGTCAAGTGCCGCTGTCCGCCGCGCGCCCGTCGCCGCACGCGGCCGGCCCGCGCCAAGGGCGGCACCTGGCGGCCGCGACGCCATCCGGCGCTCCGCGCGCTCGCCTTCCGGCGGGAGACCCGCCCGACCGGAGGCCCGCCCGACCGGAGACCCGCCATCCGGAGATCCGCCGCCAGGACCGGATCAACTGGCAGGTCCGGTTGACCGAGGGCGATGCGACGCCGGACGAAGCGCCACTCTCGTCCTTCCGGCGCTCGGAGCCAGGGGTCGTCTTCAGCGGCAGCGACTCGTGGGCGATCCGGGCGCGCAGTTCTAGGAGCGGCGGCGGGGCTTTCCGCGGTTCGTGTTCTTGGTGGCCCTGGTGCTCTTGGTGCCGCTCGTGCCGCCCCTGCGGGCCGCGCCCTGTGGCTTCGGGGGTGTCGGCTTGCGGCGGGGCTCGGGCTTGTCCGTCGGTTTCTCCTGGGGCTGCGGCTTGCGGCCCCGGGAGCTGTTCACCGTGCGGCCACGGACGATGCCGATGAAGTCCTCGACCAGGTCCGTGGTGGCCTCCTCCGGCCAGGACAGGGCGACGCCGGACTGGGGGGCGTCCGTGACCGGGCGGTAGGTGAGGTCGCGGCGGTGGTGGAGGCGGGCCAGGGACTGGGGGACGACCAGGAGCCCGATGTTCGCCGCGACGAGTTCGACCGCGTCCTCGGTGGTGGCGGGGCGTTCGAAGGCGGCCTCGCCGGGAGGGCCGTCCCAGTCGAGGACGTCGTCGAGAGGGTGGAGGACCACCTCGTCGGCCAGGTCTGCGAGGGTGATCTCCTCCGCCGCGGTGATCACATGGTCCTTGGGGACCACCACCACGGTCGTCTCGGTGTAGAGGGGGATCGCGCTGAAGTACGCGCGGTCCACCGGCAGCCGTACCAGGCCCGCGTCGGCCCCGCCCGCCCGCAGGACGTCGGAGACCTCGGTGGCCGCTACGGCCTGGAGGGTCAGGGGGGTGTCGGGCAGGCGCTCGTTCCAGATCCGCACCCACTTGGCGGGCGTCGTCCCCGGGACGTACGCAAGCCGGAACGTCTGGGATGCTTCCGAGCCTGTCACCCCGCCAGGTTACCGGCCGTGGTCGGAGGTGTCGTACGCGCTCGATACCCTGGACGACATGAAGTCGCACCAGACCACCCAGACGATGAAGCCCGCCACGGCGGCGAAGAAGCTGGGTGTGTACCTCGAGGCCACCCCCACCGAGTTCCGTGCGGGTGAGGTCTCCCGTGCCCAGCTCGACGAGCTCCAGGCGAATCCGCCCGAGTGGCTGCGCGAGCTGCGGGCCGAGGGCCCCCACCCCCGTCCGGTGGTCGCGGAGAAGCTGGGCGTCTCCATCTCGGGTCTCGCCCGCGGCGGGGTCACCGAGCCCCTCACCACCGAGCAGATCGAGGCGCTGAAGCAGGAGCAGCCCGAGTGGCTGGTGAAGGAGCGCGCCACCCAGGCCGAGGTCCGCAAGGAGGGCGCGCGGATCAAGAAGCGGAACGCCGAGCGCGCCGCCGCCCAGGACTAGGGCTCGCGTCCCTGACGCGCCACCCCGCTCGATGCCCTGGGCATGGTCTTGATGCCCTGGCCCCTGCCGACGTCCCGGGTCCTGATTCCGGCGCCCTGAACTACGGTCTGTCGTCGAGCGGATGCCATGGGTGCACGACAGGTGAATCTGACGAGGCGTCACGACGAAGGTCACAAAAGCGTATCGGACATTCCGGCCTTCAACCTTCACACGGGGCGCACAAATTGGCTAGCCTCGCTTCAGGCCGCTCGAGTCACTCCGGCGAACCCCGTCGGGAAGCGCGGCCTCCGCCGAGTCCGGTGCGCCCCTGTGGCGGCCGGAGCCGGGGACCCAACCGAATCACGGGGTGAATCGGCCCAACTGTCCTCAGGGACAAGGGCCGTAGGGCAATCCTTCCGGAACGGCCGCCCGAACCCGACAGCTAACTCGGTAGGCGGAGTACGGAAGGAGTACGGCTCCCATGGCGCCGGAACGATCGTCGCGCGCCGGAGGCTTCGGGCTTTCCGGTGCGCGCAACTCCGACGAGGGACCCAGCCGTGAAGCAGTCCGGCAGCGGGTGAGCAGCCTCTACGACCGCGCCGAGGACGACACCGGCCAGTTCAACCTGACCCGGGTGCAGGGCTCGCGCGGTGCGCGGGGGCAGGGCGGGAGTGCGCGCAGGGGCTCGGACCCCGATCTCGACAACGTCAGCCGGCAGTGGTTCGACGCGGCACGTGCGTCCATGGGGCCGACGGTTCCGGCCATTCTGCCGACCGACCGGATGCCGGCCAGGGAGAGGCCCGCCCGCCCGGCCGCGTCCCGGCCCGCGCCACCGGCGGAGCTGCCCGCCGCCCGTGCGCTGGAGGCTCCCGGCCGGCCCGTGGCCGAGCTGCCCGCCGGAGGCACCCGCCGTCCGCCGGCCGAGCTGACCTCCGGCCCGGTCGCCGAGCTGACCTCCGGTCCCGTCGCCGAGCTCACGGCCGGCCCCACGCCCGCGCTGCCCGCCGTACCGCGTCCCCGTCAGGAGAGCGCCGGTGCCCCCTCCACCCCGGCGGCGCCCGAGTCGCGGCAGACCGTCCTGCGCCGGTCCAAGCAGAACAGCCAGCGCAAGGTCGCCGCGGCCAGCGATCTCCTGTACCGCCACATAGCCCGGCAGACCTCGCTCCCCCGCGCGGCCCTCGCGACACCCGCCTGGGCGGCCGAGGGCACCTGGCAGACGACGGCCACGCAGAGCACACCGCCCGCGGCGATCGAGCCCACCCCGACCCAGGTCAGCTGGGGGATCCCGGCCCAGCGCACGGCGACCGACACCTCGCCGGCCCAGCCCGGCTGGGACACCGGCGCACAGCAGATCATCACCCAGGCGACGAGCCAGGAAGCCCGACCGGCGCAGTCCGGCTGGGACACCGGGGCACAGCAGGTCGTCACGCAGCAGGCACCCCTGGAGTCCAGGAGCATGCAGCCGGGCGCCCGCCTCGCGGCACAGCAGGCCCCCGCAGCGTCGGCGGGCCTGGAATCACGCCCCATGCAACCCGGCTGGGACACCGGCGCTCAGCAGATCATCACCCAGGCCAACGGCCTCGAATCCCGCAGCATGCAACCCGGCGCCCCCACCGCCACACAACAGATACCCGCAGTACCGACCGGCCTCGAATCACGCCCCATGCAACCCGGCTGGGACACCGGCGCACAACAGATCATCACCCAGGCCAACGGCCTCGAATCCCGCAGCATGCAACCCGGCGCCCCCACCACGACGCAGCAGACGCCCGCCGCGCCGACCGGCCTGGAGGCCCGGCGTATGCAGCCCGGCTGGGACACGGGTGCTCAGCAGATCGTCTCCGAGTTCACGACGGCCCAGGCCGCGTCGGCGCGGAGCGACTGGGGCACCCAGGTCCAGCAGGTCGCCGCACCGCGCACCGCGGCCGCCGTACAGCCCGCTCAGCAAGGCTGGGACACCGGGGCGCAGCAGATCGTGGCGCCGCTCACCGCCGGGGACGCCCTGGCGGCGCAGCCCGGCTGGGCGACCGTGATCCAGCAGCCCGTCGCCACGGGCCCCGTGGCCGACGCCCTGTCGCCCCAGGTCGGCTGGGACAGCGGGGCCCAGCAGCTGGTCGCCACCGCGGCGCCCCAGGTCGACTGGCGGGACCCGGTGGCTCAGGAGCAGGCCCGCCGTGCGGCCGACGAGGCGCGGCGGCTGCAGCAGCCGTCGGTGCTCGACACGGGGGTGCCCCCGGCCGAGGACTGGCGTGTACAGCAGCCGGCGGCGCCCGAGACGACGGGTGGCGCCACCAAGGCCGACCGGGCCGTGGCCTTCGCCCGCGCGCAGATCGGCAGGCCCTGCCTGTGGGGCGGGGTCGGGCCGGAGTCGTACGACAACTCGGGGCTTGCCCAGGCCGCCTGGAAGGCCGCCGGTGTCGAGCTGCCGCGCAGCGCGCACCAGCAGTCGAGCGCCGGCGCGGCGATCCCGGTCACCGACAGCCGCCCCGGGGACCTGATCTTCTTCCACGACAACTTCAGCCACGTCGGTATCTACACCGGCGACGGCCTGATGATCCACGCCCCCGGTCCGGGCTCGGTCATCCGTGAGGAGTCGATCCACAACGCCGGAGAGGCGGCGATCCGCATCGCGGTACGCCCCGCGTAGGACGCGGGACGCCGGTGGAGCCGTACCGGACACGGCTCCACCGGTCACGCCCATGGAGAGGGACGGCCACGCGGGTTCAGTCCGACGGCGCGGCTCACCGACCCGACCGGCGGCATGTTCAGGACACTCACCGCCTCGACCGTGTGCTGCTACGGCGCGCCTAGTTCGAGCAGCCCCAGCCGCATGGCCTCGCTCACCGTGGCGGCGCGGTTCTCGGTGCCGAGCTTGCGGTAGACGCGGACCAGATGAGTCTTCACCGTGGCCTCGGTGACGAAGAGCGCGGAGGCGATGGCCCGGTTGCTGTGGCCCTGGGCGAGGAGGCGTACGACCTCGATCTCCCGTTCGCTGAGCACCGGGCCCGGCTCGGCGCTCCGCCCGACGAGACGGGCCGCCGCCTCGGGGGCCAGGCCCATGCCGCCGGTGGCCGCCGCGCGGACGGCGCGGAAGAGCTCGTCGGGCGGGCCGGCCTTGAGGATGTAGCCGCGGGCCCCGGCCTCCATGGCGCGGACGACATCGCCCCGGCCGCTGTAGCTGGTCAGCACGACGACATTGACCCCGGGCGCGGCCGCGGTGATACGGCGGGTGGCCTCGATGCCGCCGAAGCCGCCGTCGGGGGCGCCCGTGTCCGACAGGCGCAGGTCCATCAACACCACGTCGGGGCGCAGGCGTTCGGCGAGGCGGACCGCCTCCTTGCCGTCGCCGGTCTCGGCGATGACGTCGAGGCCGGGTTCGCCCTCCAGCAGGGCACGCAGTCCGGCTCGTACGACGGTGTGGTCGTCGACGATCAGGATGCGCAGATCGTCCCCGGTCATCGTGTTCCGGCCAACACCCGGTCGGAGAGGGGCAGTTCGGCCACGGCACGGGTGCCATGGCCGGGGGTGCTGGCGACGGTGAGGGTGCCGCCCAGCTCGCCGAGGCGGTCGCGGGTGGCGGCGAGGCCGAAGCCCCGGTCCGGACCCGCGGGACACAGGGCCCGTGGGTCGAAGCCCCGTCCGTCGTCCCGGACTTCGACGGTCACCGTCTCGTCGTCGCGGTAGCCGAGGGTGACCTGGATGTGCGTCGCGCCGGCGTGTTCGCAGGCATTGGCGAGGAGGCCCTGGGCCACCCTCAGCAGGGTGACGGCCTGTTCGCCGGGGAGGGGGTGCGCCCGTCCCCGGGTGTGGAAGGCGATCCTCGGGGCGGCGGCCGAGGGCTGCGGGCGGGTGCACAGGGCGCGGAGGGCGGACTCCAGATCGTCACCCTCCAGGGCGGGCGGGGTGAGGTCGCTGATGATGGTGCGGGTCTCTTCGAGGTGGGCGCCGAGCGCCTGGGAGACCGCGCGCAGCCGGCGCAGCGCCGCGTCGGGGTCGCGGTGGAAGTCGCGCTCGGCGGCCTGGAGGAGCATCCGGCTGCCGGCGAGTTCCTGCGCGAGCGTGTCGTGCAGGTCCCGGGCGATCCTGGTCCGCTCGGCGAGGCGCCCTGCCTCCCGCTGACGGCGCGCCAACTGACCGCGTGTCGCGGCCAGTTGCTGGGTGAGACGCTGCTGGGAGTGGTAGAGGACGACCGTGGCTCCGACCGCCGCGAGCGGGGGTGCCAGCACGTCGAGGTCGACTCCGCCGCCGATCCTGAGGAGTGCGGCCACCAGCCCGACCGTGATCGCACCGAGCGCCGTCGCGGTCACCCGGCGCCCCCGCATCCGCAGGGCGAGGACGGCCAGCGGCACCGCGAGCCAGGTGTGGGCGAAGGCGAGCGGCACCGGGACCTTCCAGGTCACCCAGGTCCACAGCAGTACGAGCGTGCCCAGCCAGACCGGGCGCCCGACACGGCCGAGCCGGTCCCAGCGGGCGAGCCCGGCCACGTAGAGCACGCCGAGGGCCGCGGTGGGCGGGGCCACCGACCAGCACAGGGCGTCGTTGAGCCGCACCAGCCGTACGAGGGTGCCCGCGAGCGGGAGCAGGAAGACCAGGTGCGGCAGCTGCCGGGCCGACACGGGCAGCCGACGGCGTAGAGCGGGGGTGGGGGACACTCGGGGCTCCCTGCGGAGTCGACAAGGTGCCCAAGTGTAGGGCGTGCCCTGTGTGTCCCCCGTAAACACAGGTGCTGTCCCCTTGTTAACACCAGGTGCCGCCCCCTGTCAGCACCGGTCGCGGGGTCACCGTCCGGGGTGCAGGCCCGGCCAGCCGGGCGACGGGTCGCCCTTCACCTCGCCGAAGTACAGGGCGAAGGTCTGCCTGAGGCGCTCCGCCTCGGCTCGGTCCTCCATGAACCGGGGGAAGCCGTCGACATGGGCGTTGGGGAACTCCCAGACCGGCTTGAGGCTCGCGTTCGGGGTGATGTCCTCGCGGACCGACCAGCCGTTGAAGGCGGCCTTCTGGCGGGCCTCGGACAGCTGCCAGTTCATGTAGAGCTTGGCGGCGGCGGGGTGGGCGGCCTGCTTGAGGATGGCGGCGCGCTGGCCCCAGGCCATGAAGGGGGCCTCGTCCGGGAGGACCCACTTCAGCGTGGCCGAGGTGGAGACGGTGCTGCCGGAACCGCCCACGCCGATGGTCTTCTGCCGGCCGGCGACCGCGGCGCCGGGGGTGTTGGTGCCGCGCGCGAACTGCGGCTGCTGGGCCGCGAAGGCGGCCACCCAGTCCCAGCCGTACGTGCGCTGGTAGAGGGAGTAGAGGTAGAGCACCGCGTCGTCGTCATTGGGGTAGGACGACGCGATGGCGTTCTTCCAGTGGGGGTCGACCAGGTCGGCGGGGGTCCTGGGCGCGTTCGCGCCGGCGCCCTGGATGTCGTACATGAAGCTGAAGGCGATGACCATCAGCGCGGTCCACGCGCCGTCGGGGTCCTTGAAGCCCTTGTGGACCTCGGAGAAGCCGGCGGGCTTGTAGGGGAGCAGCTTGCCCTCGCGCTTCCAGCGGGTGAAGTCCTGGAGGGTCTGCAGCTGGACGACGTCCGGGACCAGGGTGCCGGTCGCGAGCTGGTTGTCGACGCGGACGTCGTGGTACTTGCTGTAGTCCACGACCACCGTCAGTTCGACCTCGGGGAAGGCGGCGGCCCAGGCGGTCCGGACGGCGGCGGCCTGGCTGTCGACGTCACCGCCCTGGTAGAGGACGAACTTGCCGCCCTCGGCGACGGCGGCCTGATACAGCTCGTCGAGGGACCGCTTCTCCTCGCGGATGCCGAGCAGGGTCGACCCGGTGCCGGGGGCGGCGTCCGACGCGGCCGACGCCTGGCCGGCGGCGGTACCGGCGAGCGCGGCGCCCGCGCCCGCGGCGAGCAGCCGGCGCCTGCTGAAGTCCCTGGACATGGTGGGGGTCCTCTCCTCAATGGTCGGTTACGGGCGACAAGCCTCCGCGACCAGGGCCTTTCGCCGCGTCGCCCACCGGCTGGGATCGGATTCAACCGTTCGGTTGAACAGGCTCGGTCGCTCCCGTGAACTGGACGGCGTACTGGAGTACTTGGAGGACCCGGCCCAGAGCATCGAGGGCATGGCGCGGGTGGCACGCGAGTCGCCGCTCCCCCTCGCCTGCGTCGCACCCGTGAACTGGCGGCCGTCTGCGAGGCGTTCGGGCCGGCGCTGTCCATGCACTCCAACTCGCACCTGGGCATCAGACATACAGCCGGGAGGAAAGGAGTGCGGACGGCGGCGCTATGTTGTCGGGCATGAACGGAACACAGCGTCTGGCCGGGAAGGTCGTCGTCGTCACCGGCGCGGCCGGGGGCCAAGGGGCGGCCGAGGCGGAGGCGTTGGCCCGGGCGGGTGCCCGGGTGGTCGCCACCGATGTGCGGGCCGTGGACGGCGTACGACGGCTCGACGTCAGCAGCGAGGGCGACTGGACGGAGCTGGCCGCCGAGCTGAAGGAGTCGTACGGCGAGATCCACGGCCTGGTCAACAACGCGGGCGTCATCCGGCGCGAGCGTCTGGGCGAGGTGCGGCCGGAGGACTTCGCGCGGGTCCAGGCGGTGAACACGACCGGGCCGCTGCTGGGCATCCAGTGTCTGGCCCCGCTGATGCCGCCCGGCTCGTCGATCGTCAACGTCGGCTCGTCGGCGGCGCTCACCGGCTACTACCCGGTGGCGTACACGGCCAGCAAGTGGGCGCTGCGCGGGGTGTCGAAGATCGCGGCGACGGAGCTCGGGCCGCGCGGCATCCGGGTGAACACGGTCCATCCCGGCTACATCGAGACGGAGATGACGGCCGCGGCCTCGCCGGCCTTCATCGAGTCGACGCTGCGGGAGACTCCGCTCGGGCGCAGCGGGCGGGTCGAGGACATCGTGCCGCTGGTGGTGTTCCTGCTGTCCGACGAGTCGTCGTTCATCACCGGCGCGGAGATCCCGGTCGACGGCGGGCTGAGCGCGCACGGCGGCGTCAAGTCCATCTCGGACGCGGTGCGCGGGGGCTGACCGTAGGGGAGCATCATCGGGAGAGCGTCAGCGTCAGGAGCGCGTCATGAAGACCAACCGGTCCATCCCCGCGGCGACCGTCATTCCCGTCCTGATCTATCCCGATGTACGCGCGGCGGTCGACTGGCTGGGCGCCGCCTTCGGTTTCGTCGAGCGGGTGCGGATCGGTGAGGACCACCGCGCCCAGCTCGCGTTCGGCGACGGCGCGGTGATCGTCGGGGACGTCGGCCAGGACCGCTGTCCGCCGCGCCCCGGCGAGGTGACGCACTCGGTGACGGTGCGGGTCGAGGATGCCCGGGCGCACTGCGAACGGGCCCGGGAGCACGGCGCCCGCGTCCTCATGGAGCCGACCGACTTCGAGTACGGCGAGCGGCAGTACACGGCCGAGGACCTGGCGGGTCACCGGTGGACGTTCTCACAGACACTCGCGGACGTCGCCCCGGAGGAGTGGGGCGGTACGTCCGTCTCCTGACCCTCACCTCATCCCTTCGGTCCGGACCTGCGCAGCGCGTTGGCCTCCCGCCTGAGCGCCCAGACGTCGGCCGGCGGGCCCATGTGACCGAGCTTGTCGGGGTTGAGCACCGAGCGGATCGTCTGGATACGCCCGTCGAGGACATCGAGCACCCAGGCGCTGACGACCTTGCCGTCCCGGTCCCGGAAGACCCCGCCCGGCTGGCCGTTCACCTCGTGCGCCTCCAGTACGACGCCGACCCCGCCGAGCATCGCGGCGAACTCGGCGAGCACCCGGGCCACCCGGTCGGGGCCGACGATGGCGCCCGGGAACCGCGGTGCCTTGCCGCCGCCGTCGCCGATCATGTGGACGTCGGCGGCGAGCAGTTCACGCACCCCGTCGACGTCTCCCTCCCGGAAGGCGTCGAAGAAGCGTCCGGCGAGTGCCTCGCGCTCCTCGCGGTCGGCCTCGAAACGGGGACGGCCCTCGTCCATGTGCCGGCGCGCCCGCACCCCGAGCTGCCGGCAGGCCGCCTCCGAGCGGCCCACGGCCTCGGCGATCTCGGGGAAGCCGAACCCGAAGACCTCCCGCAGCACGAACACGGCGCGCTCCAGCGGGGTCAGCCGTTCGAGCAGCAGCAGGGCCGCCATCGACAGGGAGTCGGACAGTTCGGCGGCCCGCTCCGGGTCCTCGTAGGGGTCGGTGAGCAGGGGCTCGGGGAACCAGGGGCCTACGTACTCCTCCCGCCGTACTCGGGCCGAGCGCAGGACGTCGATGGAGATCCGGGTGACCACGGCCGAGAGGTAGGCCTTGGTGGAGGCGGGCCGGGTCGGGGTGGTCTCCCAGCGCAGCCAGGCGTCCTGCAACGCGTCCTCCGCCTCGCTCACACTGCCGAGGATGCGGTAGGCGATCGCGAACAGCAGCGGTCGCAGCTCCTCGAACTCCTCGGTACGGGTCACGCCAGTTCCTCCTTGAAACCCTGCCGCCAGGACGGATGGCTCGGTTCCCAGCCGAGTTCCCGTTTCGCCTTGGCGTTGGAGAACCCCCGTCCCTCGGTCATGATGATCACCGCCTGGTCGCCGGCCAACAGCCGGGCCAGCCACTTGGGCACCCTTATCGGCCGCTTGGCGCCCGCGCACTCGGCGAGATACGGCAGCCAGTCGTCGGCCGGGGCGGGTTCGTCGTCGACGATGTTGAAGATCCCCCGCGCCCGCTGCTCCACGGCCAGCACGGTGGCGCTCGCGGCGTCGTCGAGGTGGATCCAGGAGCTGTACCCGGCGGCGCTGCCCACCAGCGGATACCGTCGTTTGCGTACCAGCGCCACCTGGTCGTCGATGGCGCCGGGCCCGTAGAAGGCCCCATACCGCAGCACCGCGCCGCCGGCCTTCAGGACCGCCTCCTCCATTTGCCGCAGCGCCTCCATCCCGACCTGTGCGGGCGTCCCCTCCAGGAGGTCCAGCGGGTCCTCCTCGGTCTTCACCCAGCCGCCCCGGCGGACGCCGTTCCAGCCGGCGTGGCCCTGGGCGACGACATGGGAGACGCCGGTCGCCTCGGCGGCGGCCAGCAGATGGTCGGTGCCCTCGGTGCGCAGCCGGTTGGTCCGCGCGAACCAGCGGTCCGGATGCCGCAGATCGGGCCTGCCCGCGTGCGCCACGGAGATCGCGGTCATCTGGTGCACGATCGCGTCGGGGCGGGCCCGCGCGACCGCTTCGCCGACCGAGACCGCGTCCAGCCCGTCCATCACGACCCCGGCCGCGCCCAGCCGCCGCAGCAGGCCCAGCTTGGCCGCGTTCGTCGTCGTAGCCGTCACCTGATGGCCCCTGGCCACGAGCCGCGGTACCAGTCGCCGCCCGATGACCCCCGAACCGCCCGCCACGAACACCCGCACAGCCTTCACCTTCCTGGTCCGGCAACCCGTACTCACCCTGGAGACGAGACAGGCCCCCATGTCTGTGACATGCGCGGCCGCGGGCGTTGTCAGTGCCGGGTGCGAGACTTCCGCGTATGGCCGAAACACATCCGAAGGCGGATCTCCGGCGCTATCTGCAGGAGGGGCGGGACGCCCTGCTGTGGAAGCTCGACGGAGTCTCCGAGTACGACGTCCGCCGCCCGCTGACTCCCACGGGCACCAACCTGCTGGGGCTGGTCAAACATCTCGCCAGTGTGGAGCTGGGGTACTTCGGCGACACGTTCGGGCGGCCGTTCTTCGGCGAGGACCCCCCGCCCTGGTGGTACACGCGGGAGGGCGCGGATCCCAACGGCGACATGTGGGCCACCGCGGACGAGTCGCGCGAGGAGATCGTCGGCCTGTACCGCGCCGCGTGGGAGCACAGCGACGCCACGATCGCCGCGCTGCCGCTCGACGCGACCGGTCAGGTCCCGTGGTGGCCCGAGGAGCGACGGGAGGTGACCCTGCACCACATCCTGGTCCGGGTGATCACCGACACCCAGCGGCACGCCGGGCACGCCGACATCGTCCGGGAGCTGATCGACGGGAGCGTCGGCTACTTGCCGGGCAAGGACAGTCTGCCCCCTGAGGACCGGGCCGGACGGGAGGAGCACCGGCGACGGGTGGAGCGTGCGGCGCGGCAGGCGGCGGACGGCTGAGAGACCGCTCAGGCCGGCCCGGGCCCCGTCCCGCCCTTGAGGCGCTCCAGGTCGGACGGGCGGACCTGGATGCAGACCACGGCGATCAGCGCGGCGACGGCGGCGAAGACGGCCGCGACGACGAAGGCCGCGGAGATCCCCGAGGTGAGGACCTCGTCGGACCAGGGCCGGGGCAGCTGCCCGGTGTGCCGGAAGCGCAGCCGCTCGGCCGGGGTGGCCTGGGCCAGGAAGCGCGGGATCTGGGTGTGCGCCTCGTTGGTGCTGGCCGTGCCGAACGTGGTGACCAGGATGGACAGTCCGAGCGAACCGCCCACCTGCTGGGTGGCGTTGAGGAGTCCGGAGGCCGCGCCGGTCTCCTGGACGGGGACGTTGGAGAGCGCCATCAGGGTGAGCGAGACGAACTCCATGCCCATGCCCAGGCTGAAGACGAGGATCGGGCCGAGGATGCTGCCCGCGTACGTGGAGTGGACATCGGTCAGCGTCAGCCAGGCCAGGCCGCCCGCCGCGAGGATCGCCCCCACCACCAGGAAGGGCTTGGGTCCGAAGGTGGGCAGGAACCGCGAGGCCAGTCCGGCACCGACCGCGATGACGGCGCTGACCGGCAGGAAGGCGAACCCGGTCGCCAGCGGGCTGAAGCCCAGCACGTCCTGCACGAAGAGGGTGAGGAAGAAGAACATGCCGAAGATCGCGGCGGCCAGGCTCAGCATCATTCCGTAGGTGCCGGCCCGGTTGCGGTCGGCGAACATGTGCAGCGGTGTGATCGGCTGGCTGGAGCGCCGTTCGATCAGGACGAACGCCGTGAGGAAGACGACGGCCGCACCGAACGAGGCCAGTGTGAGCGCGTCCCGCCAGCCCTCCTGAGCGGCTCTGATGAACCCGTACACCAGCAGCACCATGCCGACGGTGGAGGTGAGGGCGCCGAGGAGGTCGAAGTGGCCCGGGTGGCGTTCGGACTCCTTGATCCAGCGGGGCGTGGCGAGGGCGATGAGCACACCGATCGGGACGTTGACGAAGAGCACCCAGCGCCAGTTCAGCCACTCGACGATCACTCCGCCCGCGAGCAGTCCGATGGCGCCGCCGCCCGCCGAGACCCCGGCGAACACCCCGAAGGCGCGGTTGCGCTCGGGGCCCTCGCGGAAGGTCGTGCTGATCAGGGCGAGTGCTGTCGGGGAGGCGATCGCGCCGCCGACCCCCTGGAGGGCGCGTGCGGCGAGGAGTTCACCGGAGTTCTGCGCGAGTCCGCCGAGCAGGGAGGCTAGCGCGAACAGCAGCACACCCAGCACGAACATACGGCGCCTGCCGAGGATGTCCCCGGTCCTGCCGCCGAGCAGCAGCAGACCGCCGAAGGTGAGCGTGTAGGCGTTCACCACCCAGGACAGGCTGGTGGTGGAGAAGTCCAGGGCGCTCTGGATGTGCGGCAGCGCGATGTTCACGATGGTGATGTCGAGGACCACCATCAGCTGGCAGGACGCGATGACCAGCAGGGCCATGCCGTTTCCTCCGCCGCCGGATTCGCCGGTGGCGGCCTGAGCTGCGGAGGTCGGCTGCGGGCTGCTGCTCATGGTTCAGTGCTCTCGGTGAACGACGACGTCCACTGTTCGACCGTACGCCCCCGCCGTGGGCGTCACCACTCGATCGGATGCCGCCCGGTCAGCGGGTCTTGCGTGTCATGGAGAACTCGTCGGCCTCGGCCAGGTCGAACTCCCCGTGGTCGCTGCCCAGTCCCTGGGCGACCAGTGCCGCCGCCGCACTGCCGAGCACGGCGGACTCGCGGGGGGTGCGGCCCAGGGCGACGCCGCGCAGGAAGCCGGCGGAGAACGCGTCGCCGCAGCCGGTGGTGTCGACGACCTCGATCTCGAAGGCCGGCACGGACTCGGTGCCGTCGGCGGTGACCAGCAGGGCGCCGTCGCCGCCCCGGGTGACGGCGACCAAGCCCGCGCCGGCGGCCAGGAGCTTCTTCGCGCCGGTCACCAGGTCCTGCTCCTCACTGAAGCCGAGGACCTGGTCGTCGTTGGGGAGCAGGTAGTCGACGTACGGGAGCAGCGGTTCGATCTGGTCGAAGGTGCCGAGTTCACCGGGGGCGAGGAGGTCGACGGAGGTCACCACGTCGTGGTCCTTCGCGTACGACAGGATGCGCGCCGCGACCTCCGCACCGATCAACTCCGGTCCGCCCAGGTGCAGATGGGTGGCTTCGGCGAGGGCGTCCCAGGGGACGTCGTCGAGGCCGTAGGTGATGTTGGCGCCGAGGAGGTGGAGGGAGGGCCGGTCGCCGTTGGGGCGGATGGGCAGGACACTGGCGGAGGTGGCGGTGTCGATACGGCGGACCAGGAACCCGGTGTCGATTCCCGCCCTGTCGAGGAGCTGGAGGAGCAGATCGCCGGTGGGGTCGGTGCCGATCGCGCCGGCCGTGCGGACCTCGGCGCCCAGCTTGGCGAGGGTGAGCGCGGTGCCGGCGGCCGTACCGGCGGCGGTCATACGGATGTCCTCGACGAGGGTCGCGCCCTGTCCCTCGGGTATCTCCTCCACCGGCCGGACCAGCACGTCCAGCACATGCACGCCCATCGTGACGACCTTCATCGCTTTCCCTCCTGCGCGGGTGGTACGGGGTGGGTGGTGCCGTAGTCGCGGGCGATCGCGGCCTCGATGACCGCGATCTGCTGCTGTTCGTCGAGGACGCGGGGCTTGGCCAGGGCGGCCGCGTGCTGGTACACACCGCACGCCCACTCCAGGAGCAGGGCGTGCTCGACGGCCTTGGCGAGGGTCGTGGCATGGGTGACCGCGCCGTGGTTGGCCATGAGGGCGGCGCTGCGGCCCTCCAGTGCGGCGAGGACCGACTCGGCCAGCTCCGGGGTGCCGAAGGTGGCGTACGGGGCGACCCGGACGGTGCCGCCGAGGGTGAGCAACTGGTAGTGGATGCACGGCAGTTCGTCGAGGACCAGGGAGAGGGCGGTGGCCATGGGCGCGTGGGTGTGGACGACCGCGCCGGTGCCGTAGCGGCGGTAGACGCCCAGGTGCAGGTCCAGTTCGGAGGTCGGCCGCAGCGCCCCCGCCACGACCTTGCCGTCCAGGTCGACCACCGTCACCTGGTCCGGGGTGAGTTCGGCGAGGACCGCGCCGGTCGCGGTGATCGCCACACGGTCCTCGACGCGCACGCTGACGTTGCCCGCCGTGCCGATGAGCAGCCCCTCGGCACCCAGCCTGCGGCAGGCTTCCGCCACCGCGGCCCGCTCCGGCTCCAGTGCCGGGCTTGAGTCCGTCATGGCCGCGACCGTAACCTAAACATGAATCAAAGTCACGTTCAGGTTCGGAGGTTTCCGTGGGAGAGCCGACCTCGGAGTTCGGCGGGGCCGCTCCCCTGCGCCGCACTCCGCAACAGGCGCGCAGCAAGGCCCGGTTGGCGCGGGTGCTGGAGACGGCCGAGCACATTCTGATCAGGGACGGCGTCGAGGCGCTGACCACCACGCGGGTGGCCGCGGCGGCGCGGGTCTCGGTCGGCTCGCTGTACCAGTACCTTCCCGACCGGGACGCGATCATCGACGCCCTGGCGGCCGGGTACTTCGCCAAGCTGGAGGCGGCGATGGACGGCTTCGTCGAGGCCGCGGCGGCCGAGCGGTGGAAGGACCCGGTCGGCCTGCTGGTCGACGCGTACGCCGCGATCTACCGGACCGAGCACGGCTTCCGCGCCCTGTGGTTCGGCAGCGGTCTGACCGAGCGGACCCGGGCGGCGGACCGCGAGCACAAGCGCCGTATGGCCGACGGCGTCCGCCGTATCCTCCTGGCGCTGGACATGGCCCGTGACGACGGGGAGCTCGGCCGCGTCTGCCACGCCGCGGTCCTCGCCGCCGACGCGCTCGCCCAGGATGCCTTCCGGCGGGAGGCGCAGGGGGACGAGGCTCTGCTGGAGGAGGCGAAGGTGATGCTGCGCTCCTATCTCTCGGCGGTGACCGCCCGCTATCGCCCCTGATACCTCAGGGGCGACTGCCCGCCATCGCCCCTGATCCCTCGGCCGTGTCCACCCGCCATCACCCCTGAAGTCTCCCGGACCGTCCACCGACTGGGCTGTAACGCCCGGTAACCCCCATGGTCACGTAAAGTCAGGTCGGGGCTGGAGGATCAAGGGGGTCAGGTGCAGGCGGAGCCTGTGGAGTTGGTGGAGTGCTCGGTGCTGGGGCCGCTCCGGGTGCGCCGGGCGGGGGCGGACGCGGTGCTCGGCGGACCTCGGGAACGGGCCCTGCTGGCGCTGCTGTTGGTGCGGGCCGGCCAGCCCGTCGCCGTGAGCGAGATCGTGGGCGTGCTGTGGGGTCCGAGTCCGCCGCGCAGTGCCGAGAATGTGATACGCCGTCATATGGGGTCGCTGCGACGGCTTCTGGAGCCCGGGCTCACCGCTAGGGCCGCCGGGCGATGGCTGGCGCGGGACGCGGGCGGATACCGGTGGACGGGCGAGGCCGGCTCACTGGACCTGACCCGCTTCCGCCGGCTGCGGGAGCAGGCCGGCCGGGCCGCGCCCTCCCGGGCCGTCGAACTGCTCACCGAGGCGCTGGATCTGTGGCGGGGGCCGGTCGCCGCCGGCTTGCCGCCGGAGATGCGCGAGCGGGCCGGCTTCGGCGCGGTCGAGCGGGAGCGGCAGGCGGCCGTACGGGAGGTCGCCGACGCGGCGCTGGACGCCGGAGTGCCCGAGGCGGTGCTGGCCCGGCTGCGGGAGGCCGCGGCCGATCACCCGCTGGACGAGCCCCTGCTGGCCAGGCTGATCCTCGCGCTGGCGGCCGCCGGGCGCCGCGCCGAGGCGCTCGGCACCTATCGGGCCGCCGTAGCCCGGCTCGCCGACGAGCTGGGCATCGACCCGGGGGCCGAACTCCGCGACGCCCACCGCACGGCGCAGCGGGAGCCCGCGCGAGTCTCTCCCGTGCCCGCCCAACTACCGCACGACCTGCCGACGTTCACGGGTCGCCAGACCGAACTGGACGACGTGCTCGGCGGTTTGGCGGACCAGTCCGCGACCGTGGTCATCACGGCCATCGACGGCATGGCCGGTATCGGCAAGACCACCCTGGCCGTGCATTGGGCACACCGGATCGCCGACCGGTTTCCCGACGGGCAGCTCTACGTCAACCTCCGGGGCTTCGACCCGTCCGGAGCGGTGATGGGCGCGGGCGAGGCGGTGCGGCTCCTGCTGGACGCGCTGGGTGTGCCGCCCGAGCGCGTGCCGCACGGGCTGGAGGCCCAAGGCGCCCTGTATCGCAGCGTGTTGGCGGGGCGGCGGGTGCTGGTCCTGTTGGACAACGCGCGCGACAGCGATCAGCTACGGCCGCTGCTGCCCGGGACGCCCGGGTGTCTGACCGTCGTCACCAGCCGGCGCAGGCTGCCCGGCCTGGTCGCCGCGCACGGAGCGCACACCCTCACCCTGCGCCCGCTCGACGCCGAACAGGCCAGGGCGTTCCTGGCGCGCCGGCTGGGCGCCGCGCGGCTGCTCGGCGAGTCCCGGGCGGTGGACGAGATCACCGAGCTGTGCGCCGGCCTCCCCCTCGCCCTCGCGTGTGTCGCCGCCCGGGCCGCCGCGCACCCGCATTTCCCCCTGCCGGCCATCGCCGCCGAGTTGCGGGCGGCGCACGGCAGCCTGGACGCGTTCAGCCGGACCGACACGGCCGCGAACGTCGGCGCGGTGTTCTCCTGGTCGCTGGCCGCGGTCTCACCGGGTGCGGCCCGCCTCTTCCGCCTGCTCGGCCTCCACCCGGGCCCGGACGTCTCCGCGCCCGCGGCGGCCGCCCTGACGGGACTCCCGGTGCGGGCGGCGCACCGTCTGCTGGCCGAACTCGCCGCCGTACACCTGGCGCACGAGCACGCTCCGGGCCGGTACACCCTGCACGACCTGCTGCGGGCGCATGCCGCCGAACTGGTGGGCGCCGAGGGCACCGAGGACGCCGAGGACGCCGAGGGTGAGGCGCGGGCGGACGGGTCCGGCGAACAGGCCGCGGCCCTGGAGCGGTTGTACGCCTACTACCTGCACACCGCCCACGCCGCCCACCGCGTCCTCGCCCCGCACGCTCGGCCGCTGTCCCCCGGGCCCGTCCCGGCCGGAGTCGCCGTGGAGGCGCTCGCTGACGACCGGGACGCACTGGACTGGCTGGCCGGGGAGTATCCGGTGCTGCAGGCCGTGCTCGACGCGGCCGCCCGTTCCGGCCGGGACCGTCTCGTCTGTGTCCTGGCCTGGTCGCTGGAGCCGTTCTTCGACCGGCGGGGCCACTGGCACGACGGGCTGGCCGCCCAACGCGCCGCGCTGGAAGCGGCGTCGAGGCTGTCCGAGCCCGGCTGGGAGGCGCGTGGCCTGCTCGGGCTGGCGCGGGCCGAGGGCCTGCTCGGCCTGCACGACCGGTCGTGTTCCCGACTGGCCCGGGCGCTGGAGCTGTTCACCGAGTCGGGCGAGCGCGCGGGGCAGGCCGAGGTCCATCGAAGCCTCGGCTGGCACTGCGACCAGCAGGGCGATCTGCCCGGCGCCCTGCGGCACAACCAGCGGGCGCTGGAGCTGTTCCGCGCCGTCGGCGGGCCGGCCGCGCGGGCCAGCGTCCTCAACTCGGTCGGCTGGTACCACGCGTTGCTCGGCCAGTACCGACAGGCCCTGAGTCACTGCTTCGAGGCTCTCGCCATGCTCCAGGAACTGGGCGACCGCTACGGCCAGGCGTCCACCTGGGACAGCATCGCCTACGCCCACCACGGCCTGCGCCGCCATCCGCACGCCCTGCTCGGCTACCACAACGCCCTCGTCCTGTACCGGGAGTTGGGCGTGCCGTACCTGGAGGCCTGCACCCTGGTCCGGATCGGGGACACCCACCTCGCGACCGGCGCGCAGGAGGAGGCGGACTCGGCCTGGCGTCAGGCACTCGCCCTCCTCACCGCGCTCGACCACCCGGACGCCGGAAAACTCCAGCGGCGGCTGTCCGCCCGGGCCGACGGCCGCGACCTCGCCTGAGCGGACAACCGGGCGTGGACGAGATGGAGTTGACGCGATTCGAGGTGCTGGGGCCGCTGCGCGTGCTGCGTGGAGGGGCCGAGCTGGATCTCGGTTTCCCCCAGCAGCGCGCGCTGCTCGCCCTGCTTCTGGCACGGGCGGGCCGCCCCGTGCCGATCGGCGAGATCGTCGACGTGCTGTGGCCCGACCGCCCGCCCGCCAGCGCGCTCAACGTGGTGCGCCGCTACGTCGGTTCCCTGCGCCGACTCCTCGAACCCGGCCTCCCGCCCAGGGCACCCGGCCGCCGTGTGCGGCGCGGCGCCGACGGGTACCTGCTGGCCGCCGAGGAGGACGAGGTCGACCTGCTGAGGTTCCGTGACCGCTCCCGACGGGCCCAGCGGGCGGTCGCCACCGGACGGCCCGAGGTGGCGCTGCGGCACTTCGTCGGCGCGCTGGCCGAGTGGCGGGGCACGGTGGCGGCGGGGATCCCCCCGGCCGTGCGGGGCCGTGCCGTGTTCGCCGAGATCGAGCGCGAGCTCGTCCGGACGACGGTGATGGCCGCCGACGCGGCCCTGCTGTGCGGCCGCGGCGAGGACGTCCTCCCCGGTCTGCGCCGGGCCGTCGGCCTCGACGCGCTGAACGAGTCGGTGCACGCCAGACTCGTCATGGCGCTCGCCGCGGCGGGCCGCCAGGCCGAGGCGCTGGCCGCCTTCGAGTCCGTACGACTGCTGCTGGCGGGGGAGTTGGGCGTCGCGCCCGGCGACGAGCTGTCCCTGGCGCACACGCGGGTGCTCCGGCAGGACCTGCGCCCCGCGGACACCGCGCACGGCCACGCGAAGCGCACCGTCCCCACCCAACTGCCGCCGGACGTCCCGCTGTTCGTCGGCCGGGAGGCCGAACTCGCCTCCTTGCGGGCCGTCACGGACACCGCCGTACTGCTCACCGGCATGGCGGGGGTCGGGAAGACCGCCCTCGCCGTCCGCCGGGCCCATGAGATCGCCGGCCGGTTCCCGGACGGACAACTGCACGTACGGCTGCGGGGGTTCGCTCCGCGGGCCGAGCCGCTGACCTCCTCGACGGCCCTGCGCGGCATGCTCACCGCACTGGGCCTGCCCGAACACCGTCTGCCGGACGGCACCGACGCCCTCGCGGGACTGTACCGGAGCACGCTGTCGGGGCGGCGGGTGCTCGTGCTGCTCGACGACGCCCTCGACACCGAGCAGGTACGGCCGCTGCTGCCCGCCTCCCCCGGCTGTCTGACGCTGATCACCAGCCGGCGCGGTCTGTCCGGGCTGGTGACGGCCGGCGTACGGCCACTGCGTCTCGACCCACCGCCCACCGCCGACGCGCTCGCCCTGCTGGCACACCGCGCCGCGGGACAGCGGGGCCCCGTCCTGGACGAGATCGTCGCGCGCTGCGGCCGGCTGCCCGGAGCCGTCGTCGAGGCGGCCGGCCGGGCCGCGGCTCACCCGGGTTCCCCGCTCACCGCGGTCGCGGCCGAACTACGGCGCACGCAGGGCACGTTGGACGCACTGCCCGACCTGCACGCCGCGCTCGCCCGCTCGTACGAGCGACTGTCCACCCAGGCCGCTCGGCTGCTCCGCCTGCTGCCTCGGCACTCCGGCCCGGCGCTCACGGCGGAAGAGGCTTCCGCGCTCGCGGGCCTGACCGCGCGCACCGTCCGTCCGCTCCTCGACGAGCTGGCCGACCTCCATCTGATCACTGAGACCGCCCCGGGGCGCTACAGCGCGCATGACCTGGTGCGGGCGTTCCTGCGGGCCCCCGGCGCCGTCCAGCGGTGATGCCGCAGGCCAGAAGCCGAGCCTCACGCCACCGTCACTTTTCTTTCACACTCTCCCACTTACGCTCACGAAGAAATGAGCGATTCTGTTCGATCAAGTGCGGAGGGTGCGCATGTGCCTGGAGGTCCTCGTCACCGAAACGGCTCCGGCGCGGCTGCCCGGCAGGGATCGTGCCCTGCAGGGCCACCGGCTGTCCGCCCGGGCCGACGGCGAGTACCTCTTCGTGGGCGTGCGCGGCCACACACCCGCGGTGGAGCGGGCCGAGGACGTCTCCCTCACCCCCGGGGACATCTGCTTCTACGACGCCGACCGGCCGCCGTCCCTCGACCTCCCCGTCCGCGCCCGCCTCAAGGTCTTCCTCCTGGAGCACGAGACGCTGGGGCTGGAGGAGCATGTCGTACGGCGGGTGCTGGGGGCGCCGGTCGGCCGATCCTCCCGGCTGGGCGGACTGCTGTCCCCGTTCCTGTCCGAGCTGGCCGACACGGTCGTGACCTCCCCGCCGGCGATCGGCGAGATGCTCACCCGGCACACCGTGAGCCTGCTGACCGCCCTGGTGGCGGAGCGGTCGGGCGAGGACGGGACGGCGGCGCGGGAGGCGCGGTCGCCGCTGTTCGCGCCGATCCTGCGCTTCGTGGACCGGCATCTCGCCGACCCGGACCTCTCCCCCGAGACGATCGCGACGGCCCATCACATCTCGGTGCGCTATCTGCACAGGCTCTTCCAGGACGAGGGCACCACGGTCGGCCGCTGGATCCAGCGCCGCCGTCTGGAGGAGTGCCGGCGCGAGCTGACGCACCGGGCTCCCGGCCGGCCGACCATCGCCGCGGTCGCCGGCCGCTGGGGTTTCCCCAGCGCCCCGCACTTCAGCCGGGTGTTCCGGGCCACGTACGGCATGTCGCCCAGCGAGTGGCTCGACACGGTGCGCTGAGGGACCAGTCCCCGTGCGCTTGCGGGCAACTCCCCTCGGCGGTACGGCTCTAGCGTGCCGTTCTAAGCGCCCGCGCGTTCCATGCGAGCCCGCGCATTCCATGCGACACCTCAGGAGAACCACTGCATGTCCGAGACCCCGCAACCGGTGAAGCCGGTCCTCGAACCCGCCGCCCAGGCCTTCGTGGAAGCCACCGCCAACCCGCCCTACCTCTTCGACCTGCCGCCCGCGGAGGGCCGCAAGGCGGTCGACGAGGTGCAGTCCGGCGAGATCGACAAGCCGTCGGTCGACGAGGAGTGGATCACCGTCTCCGGCGGTCCGACGGGCAGCGTCCGGGCCCGCGTCGTCAAGCCGGCGGGCGCCGAGGGCACCCTCCCCGTCATCATCTACATCCACGGCGCCGGCTGGGTGTTCGGCAACGCCCACACGCATGACCGCCTGGTGCGCGAGCTGGCCGTCGGAGCGAACGCGGCCGTGGTCTTCCCCGAGTACGACCTCTCCCCCGAGGTCCGCTACCCCGTCGCCATCGAGCAGAACTACGCCGTGGCGAAGTGGGTCGTCGAACAGGGCGCCGGCAAGGGACTGGACGCCGGCCGGATCGCGGTCGCCGGTGACTCGGTGGGCGGCAACATGACCGCCGCGCTGACGCTCATGGCCAAGGAGCGCGGCGACGTCCCGCTCGTGGCACAGGTGCTGTTCTACCCGGTGACCGACGCGAACTTCGACACACCGTCCTACCACCAGTTCGCCACCGGCTACTTCCTGCGCCGCGACGGCATGCAGTGGTTCTGGGACCAGTACACGACCGACGAGGCGGAGCGCGCGCAGATCACCGCCTCCCCGCTGCGGGCCACCACCGAGCAACTCGCGGGACTGCCCCCGGCGTTGATCATCACGGGCGAGGCGGACGTGCTGCGCGACGAGGGCGAGGCCTACGCCGACAAGCTGCGCGAGGCCGGCGTCGCCGTCACCGCCGTCCGCTACCAGGCCATCATCCACGACTTCGTGATGCTCAACGCGCTGCGCGGCACACATGCCGCCGAGGCCGCGATCACCCAGGCCGTGGGCACCCTGCGCACCGCGCTGCACGGCAACTGACCCACAGACAAGGAGAGATCGGTATGACCAACACCCCCACCGCCGTGCTGGTGCACGGCGCCTTCGCCGACGCGGGCAGCTGGTCCGGCGTCGTCGCGGAACTGCAGAACCAGGGCATCCCCGTGCTCGCCCCGCCCAACCCGCTGCGCGGCCTCGCCCACGACGCCGCCCACATCGCCTCGCTGGCCGCCCAGATCGACGGCCCGGTCGTGCTGGTCGGCCACTCCTACGGCGGCGCGGTCGTCACCGTGGCCGGTGCGGCGGAGAACGTCGTCGGGCTGGTCTACATCGCGGCCTACATCCCCGAAGAGGGCGAGAGCCTGGGCGAGTTGCAGGGGCGGTTCCCGCTCTCCTCGCTGGGGGACAACGTCAAGGAGTGGACGTACCCCGTGGCCGGTGGCGACCCTGCGGTCGAACTCACCATTCAGGCCGACAAGTTCCCGAGCATCTTCGCCGCCGACCTGCCCGCCCCCGTCACCAAGGTGCTGGCGGTGTCCCAACGGCCGCTGGCCGCCGCGGCGTTCGTGGAGCCCGCGTCGGCCGCCGCATGGCAGACCAAGCCGTCCTGGGCGCTGGTGGCCGCTGCGGACGAGGCGATCAACCCGGAGGTGGAGCGCTTCGGCGCGAAGCGGGCGGGGTCGACGACGCTCGAACTCGAGGGCGCCTCGCACGCTGTCGCGGTCTCCCGCCCCAAGGAGGTCGCCGACCTGATCCGGGATGCGGTCAGGGCGACGAGCTGACACCGCGGGCGCCCTCCCGGTCGTTTACGACGGGCCTGACCCGCACCCCGCCGCCCGCGAGCAGGCCGCCCAGGGCGGCGGGCAGCGGGCGGCGGGCAGCGGGCAGCGCAACGTGTCCGCTGCTAACGTCGGTCCTCGCCGCACCATGCGCAAGCGCTTGCGGCACGGTGGACGAGGAGCCGAGGGCACGCCATGGGCACGGGATACGACACGGACTCGCTCGACGGGGCCGCGCAGGTGTTCCTGGCCGCGCGACCCCGTCTCTTCGGCATCGTGTACCGGGTGCTGGGAAGCGCGACGGAGAGCGAGGACATCCTCCAGGAGGTGTGGCTGCGCTGGCAGGACGCCGACCGCGAGGCCGTGCGCGAGCCGGCCGCGTTCCTCGCCACCGTCACCACCCGGCTGGCGATCAACCACGCCCAGTCGGCTCGGATACGGCGTGAGTCGTACACCGGGCCCTGGCTGCCGGAGCCGGTCGACACCAGGGCCGACCCGCAGCTGGGTGCGGAGCGGGCGGAGGCCCTCGATCTGGCGGTGCTCTTCCTGCTGGAGAAGCTGAACCCCGTGGAGCGGGCCGCGTATGTGCTCAGGGAAGCGTTCGACTACCCCTACGGGCGGATCGCCGAGATGCTGGAGACGAGCGAGGCCAACACCCGCCAGCTGGTGAGCCGGGCCCGCAAGCGGCTGTCGGCGCAGCGCCGGGAGCCGGCGAGTCCCGCCGCGCGCCGGCGGCTGATGGAGGTGTTCCTCGCCGCGGCGCAGACCGGCGATCTCGCCGCGCTCGAGGGCGTGCTGGCCGAGGACGTGGTCAGCTACACCGACGGGAACGGGATGCGCGGGGCGAGCAGGATCCCGGTCGTGGGACGTCAGCGGGTGTCCCGGTACCTCGCGGCCTTCGCTCCCCGCTTCTGGCCCGCGACGGAGGTCCGCTGGGTCGAGGCGAACGGCGCGCCGGCCGTCCTCGTCACGGTCGGCGGGAGTGCCGTGGCGCTGCTGTGCGCCGAGGCCTCGTCCCGCGGCCTCGAACGCCTCCTGTGGGTGATGAACCCGGACAAGCTGCGGCCCTACGCCACCTCGCCGGCCGGCTGAGGAGGCGCGCCCGACGCTGTCACACACCCGGCGCTGTCACAAACTCGGACCCTGTCCGGTCTCTCCAGTGCAGGCCTCAGGAAACCCGAGAGGAAACACGTCATGAAGGTCGTAGTGATCGGTGGCACCGGGCTCATCGGCTCGAAGGTGGTCGCCCTGCTCCGCGAACAGGGACACGAGGCGGTCGCCGCCGCGCCCGGCACCGGAGTCGACACGCTCACCGGGCAGGGGCTGGCCGAGGCTCTGAAAGGCGCGTCGGTCGTGGTCGACGTGTCCAACTCCCCCTCGTTCGAGGACGAGGCCGTCATGGAGTTCTTCCGCACCTCCACCACCAACATCCTCAAGGCGGAGGCCGAGGCCGGCACCGCGCATCATGTGGCGCTGTCCGTCGTCGGCACCGACCGTCTGCTGGGGAGCGGGTACTTCCGGGCCAAGCAGGTCCAGGAGGACCTGATCAAGGCCTCCGGCATCCCGTGCTCCATCGTCCACGCGACCCAGTTCTTCGAGTTCGCGAAGGGGCTCGCCGACGGCGTCACCGAGGGCGACACCGTGCGCCTGCCCGCCGGCCGAATCCAGCCGATCGTCTCCGACGACGTGGCCGCGGCCGTCGCCCGCACCGCGGTCGCGGCCCCGGTCGGCGGTGTGACGGAGGTCGCCGGTCCCGAGGCGTTCGAACTGGAGGAGTTCATCCGCATGGGGCTCGGCGCGCAGAACGACCCCCGCAAGATCGTCACGGACCCCCGGGCGACGTACTGGGGCGCCCCCCTGGAGGAGAACACCCTCCTGCCGGGCCCGGACGCGCGGCTCGCGGAGACCAGGTTCGCCGACTGGCTCGCACGGGGGAAGTAGGCCCTTCGCCCCGCACACAGAAACGAAGGGTCTTCACAGGCTTTCACCTGCGAAGACCCTTCACACCGTCGGGACGACGGGATTTGAACCTGCGACCCCTTGACCCCCAGAAGCTGACGCCAAGGTCAGAAGGTCCACACAGTCCGTAGAGTCTGGTAAACCTCCAGGTCAGAGGGCTGCGCTCCGGGGTGCGAACCGGGGTGTGGGTGCCAGTCGACTACTTGATCATGGAGCGCGGAGCGCTCGCTTAGTGGATCTACACGGGCCCAGGACGAGGGCGAGCTTGACCTCTTCCCCAAGATGTACTTTTTGGCCGACTGTGTAACGTTTGAAGTGAACATGTTGCAACTCCATGGGGGTCGCTCTACAGCCGGGCAGTATGGCCGCTGCCATTCTGGTGCTGGAGGACCGATGCTGAGCAAAGACATCAAGAAGGTTCAGACAACCCGGGCCTGGACCGGCCTAGTTGTCGTTCTCATCGGTGATGTTGGTGTTGCACTCGCCGCAATATTGATCGCGTGGCACCTGAATGACGCAACTCAGGCGGTAGCCATTCTCACCAGCGCGTTTACCGCGATAACGGCGATTACCACAGCCTTTTTTGGTATTCGAGCTGCGTCGAATACAGCTCAGCATGCCGTAGAGGCGACTGCCGGCGGCAAGCAGCTTGAAGGCGATGACGGCCCAAAAAAAGCGGCAACGTAGCCGTCACTGCTCTCATCGCCTTTCTTCTCTTCCTCAATGGGCTCCGCAGACGCAGGAGAAATCACTGACCGCCGGGGCGCGGGAGGAGAAGGCCGAGGCCGGCGAGGCCTACGAAGACTCCGGCTATGCCGTGGTCGATGAGCTGGGCCGACCGTTCAAGACCGACAAGCCGCGTCGGAAGCCCAGAAGCTGCGCTCAGAAATGATCAAGGGCCTCGTCTCACCTAAGTGAGCCAAGGCCCTGACCTGCGATGACAGTCCATCGAACTGTCGGGACGACAGGATTTGAACCTGCGACCCCTTGACCCCCAGTCAAGTGCGCTACCAAGCTGCGCCACGTCCCGGTGCGCTTTCCACGGTGAACCGCGTGGGTGAACCGCGTGATCGCCCGAACAGCACTTTACCCCACGCGGGGGGCCAGGCCGAAAAGTGCTGCGGGGGCGCGGGACAATCGGCGTATGGGCAGCACATCCTCAGGACGACCCGCGGACGCACGGGACCGGGACGACGATGGCCGGGCACGCAACGCCCGGCCGCGGGACGGCCTCGGGCGGCCCCTGCCGTACGGCGCGGACGGGGTGGCCCGGCAGCCGGAGGGCGTCGTACGGACACCCGACCGGACCGTGGCCGAGGCGCAGTCACTGCTCGACGCCGGAAAACCGTTCCACGCCCACGAGGTCTTCGAGGACGCCTGGAAGTCGGGCCCCGAGGAGGAACGTGCCCTGTGGCGCGGCCTCGCCCAGCTCGCGGTCGGCCTCACCCACTCGGCCCGCGGAAACACCACCGGCGGCGCCCGGCTGCTGCGGCGGGGGGCCGGGGCGGTGGAGACGTGGTCCATGGAAACGGGGCAGCGGACACCGTACGAGATGGACCTGACGAGGCTGATCGACTGGGCCCGCGAGCTGGCGGGGGCCGTGGAGCGGGGGGACGGGCCGATCGATGCCCGGCGGCGGGGGCCGCGGTTGCGGGGGTAGGCGGGAGCCGCAGTCGCGGGGGTGGGCGAGAGCCGCGGTTGCGGGGGCAGGTGGGAGTCACGGTCGCAGAGACAGGCAGGAGCCCTCGCCACGCCGGACGGCGGGGGACCCCATCGCCCCGGACAGCGGCAGAACCGACCATGCCGGACGGCGGCAGACCACATCACCCCGGGCGGCGCGAGACCCCGCCATGCCGGACGGCGGCAGACCCTCCGCCCGGAACGGCGGCAGACCCCACCACCCCGGACGCCACGAGACCCCCTCACCTCGGACGGAGAGCCCCCTCACCTCGGAGGCGCCCCGGACGGCGGGAGGCCTCACCCCGGACGCGCTGCGTCCACTGTCAGTGGTGTGGGGCAGACTCTGGGTGTGCGAGAGATTCATGTCATCGGTATCGGCGCGGGCGACCCCGACCAGCTCACCCTGCAGGCCGTCAAGGCACTGCGGAGTACGGACGTGTTCTTCGTCCTGGACAAGGGCGAGGTGAAGAGCGACCTCACGCGGCTGCGCCGGGACATGCTGGACGCGCACATACCGGAGGGGACGGCGTACCGGGTCGTCGAGGCCCGGGATCCGGAGCGGGATCGCGGAGCGGGCGGCACCGCCTACTCCCCCGCCGTCGGGGACTGGCGCAGTGCCCGTGCCGACATCTACGAGCGGCTGATCGCCGAGGAGCTGGGCGAGGGGCAGCGCGGCGCGTTCCTGGTGTGGGGGGACCCGGCCCTGTACGACAGCACGATCGCGATCCTGGAGGAGGTGCTGGAGCGGGGGGCCGTGGACTTCTCCTACGCCGTCGTGCCCGGCATCAGCAGCGTCTCGGCGCTCGTCGCCCGGCATCGCACGGGTCTGAACCGTGTCGCCCGCCCCGTGCAGATCACCACCGGGCGGCGGCTGGCCGAGGGCTTCCCCGAGGGGGTGGACGACGTGGTGGTGATGCTGGACGCGCACCAGGCGTTCCGGAAGTACGCCGACCAGGACATCGACATCTACTGGGGCGCCTACATAGGCACCCCGGACGAGATCCTCGAGTCCGGCCCGATCGCCGAGGCCGCCCCGCGCATCGAGCGGCTGCGCGCCGAGGCGCGGGAGCGCAAGGGCTGGATCATGGACACGTATCTGCTGCGCCGAAACCCCAAGGATCAGTAGCCACCAAGGATCAGCAGCCACCAAAAATCCGCAGCCCCCAACGATCAGCGGGACGTACTCGCGGACCGGCAATCCGCCACCCGAGCGGCTCGTCCCGGGTGCGGGGGTGGGCCGGCGGTGTGAGCGTGGCCTCGTGACTGTGACCGAGGACATAGCCCCGCCCGCCGACGCCCAGCCCCCCGTGCTGGACTCGCGCCGCCGCAATGTCGTCTTCGTGACGATCATGTTGGGGATGCTGCTCGCGGCACTGGACCAGACGATCGTGGGCACGGCGCTGCCGACGATCGTGTCGGACCTCGGCGGTGCCGCGCACATGTCGTGGGTGGTGACGTCGTATCTGCTCGCGGAGACCGTCTCCACGGTGCTGGTCGGCAAGTTCGGCGACCTGTTCGGCCGCAAGGTGGTCTTCCAGGTCTCGGCGATCGTGTTCATCACCGGCTCGTTCCTGTGCGGTCTGGCCACCAACATGTCGCTGCTGATCGCCTGGCGGGCGATGCAGGGTGTCGGCGCGGGCGGGCTGATGGTGACGGCGATGGCGCTGATCGCCGATGTCATCCCGCTGCGCGAGCGGGGCAAGTACCAGGGCGCGATCGGCGCCGTGTTCGGGGTGGCCACCGTCGTCGGACCGCTGCTGGGCGGGGTGTTCACCGACCATCTGACCTGGCGCTGGGCGTTCTACGTCAATGTGCCGATCGCGGTCGTGGTCGTCGTCGCGGCCGCCCGCACCATCCCGGTGGTGAAGTCGGCGTCCCGGCCGGTCATCGACTACCTGGGCATCGCGCTGGTCGCGGTCGGCGCGAGCGCGCTGATCCTGGCGACGAGTTGGGGCGGCAACGAGTACGCGTGGGGCTCGGGCGTCATCATCGGGCTCTTCGTCGGCGGCGCGCTCGCGCTCGGGCTGTTCGCCTGGGTGGAGACCCGGGCGCGGGAGCCGATGCTGCCGATGCGGCTGTTCCGCAACCCCGTCTTCACGGTCTGCTCGATCCTCAGCTTCATCGTCGGTTTCGCGATGCTCGGCGCGATGACCTATCTGCCGAGTTATCTGCAGTACGTCGACGGCGACTCGGCCACGATCTCCGGCGTACGGACCCTGCCGATGGTGATCGGCCTGCTCATCGCGTCGGTCTTCAGCGGCAACGTGGTCAGCAAGACCGGCCGGTACCGGATCTTCCCGATCGTCGGCTCCCTGGTGATGGGGGCCGGGCTGTATCTGATGTCCCTGATGGGGCCGGGGACGGGGGCCTGGCTGGAGTCGCTGTACATGTTCGTGCTGGGCACCGGCATCGGGCTGTGCATGCAGGTCCTGACGATCGCCGTGCAGAACACCGTCGACTACGCCGACCTCGGCACCGCGACCTCCGGGGTGACCTTCTTCCGTACGCTGGGCAGTTCCTTCGGCACCGCGGTGTTCGGCACGATCTACACCAACGCCCTGGGGCCCAACATCCGCGAGGGGGTGACGGCCGCGGCGAAGGCGAGCACACTCGGCCCGGCGGTGATCGCCAAGGCGGCGACCAGCCCGGAGGGTGTGCACAGGCTGCCGTCGGCCGCGGCCTCGCCGATCGTCGACGCCTACGCCGACACCCTCCAGACCGTCTTCCTGTGGACGGTGCCGGTGGCCGCGATCGGTTTCGTGGTCTCCCTGTTCCTCAAGCAGGTCGAGATGCGCGACAGCGCCCGCAAGGGCTCCACCGACATGGGCGAGGGCTTCGCCTCACCGCACGGCGCGGACTCGCGGCGGGTGCTGGAGGCGTCGGTGGGGAAGATCATCGGCAGTACGGACCTGGGGACCGCACGCCGGATCATGGCGGAGTCCGACACCCGGCTCGACATCGCCGGTGCGTGGGCCGTGATGCAGGTGGAGCTCTTCACACGGATGGTCGGCCATGCCGGCCTCGGGATGATCGCCGCGCGCCGCCATATGCCGCCCGAGGTGCTGCTGCCGGTGTTCGACCGGATGGTCGAGGAGGGCTATCTGACCCGGGACGGCTATCTGCTGTCGCACACCGAGGCGGGCGCCCGCGAGGCCGCCGTCATCGGCAGGGCCTGGGGCACCTGGCTGGAGGAGCGGGTGCAGCAGGACCTCGGCCGCCCCTCGGGCACCGACCTTCGCGAGGCGGTGGACACCATCGCCAAACGCCTCCTGGTCGAGGACCTGAGCCACGGCCTGGCACAGCGACAACAGGAACTGGAGCCGACCGGCACACGGTGACCTGAACACCCCAGCGGCCGACGCCCCCGAAAACCGGGCGCACTGGTCGAGCGCATGCGCGCCTCGGTCAACGGGGGGTGAACCCCAGCCGTTCCAGAGCGCCGGCCACATCGGAGACCGTGCTCACGCCGTCCGGCAGGGGTGGGCGTCGTACGACCACGACCGGCAGGCGGAGTCGGCGGGCGGCTGTCAGTTTCGCGGACGTGGCCTCTCCCCCGCTGTCCTTGGTCACCAGGACGTCGACGAGGTACTCGCGCAGCAGTGCCGTTTCGTCGGCGACGGTGAACGGTCCGCGTGCCAGCAGTACCTCGGTGTGCGGTGGCATCGGCGGCTCGGGGGGTTCCACGGACCGTACGACGAAATGACGGTCCGCAAGATGGGCGAAGGCGGCGAGGTCCATGCGGCCCGTGGTGAGGAAGACGCGGGGGCCGAAGCCCGGCAGCAGGTCCGCCGCCGCGGCCAGGGAGCCGACCTGGTGCCAGCGGTCCTCGGGGCCGGGCAGCCAGCCCGGGCGGCGCAGGACGACGGCCGGGACGCCGGTCGCCGCCGCGGCCCTCGCCGCGTTGGCCGTGATCGTCTCGGCGAAGGGGTGGGTGGCGTCCACCAAGGCGTCCACGTGCCGCTCGCGCAGCCATGCGGCCAGCCCCTCCGCCCCGCCGAAGCCGCCGATCCGCACCTCACCAGCCGACGCCCCCGGCCGGGTCACCCGGCCGGCGAGCGAGGTGGTGACGCGGACGCCCGGGTGGGCCGTGAGGGCGGCGGCGAGTTCGCGGGCCTCGGTGGTGCCGCCGAGGATCAGGACGTGGGGGGACACGGGACGAGCGTACGAGGTCCTCGGGAAGGGACGGCGACCGGCGTGTCGGAACGACGCGCGGGGCGGCCCCGTTCCCGGGACCGCCCCGCGCACACACCTCCGTCAGCCCTGGCGGGCCTTGAAACGGGGGTCCTTCTTGTTGATCACGTAGACCACACCGCGTCGGCGCACCACCTGGGCGCCGGGCCTGGCCTTCAGGGAGCGCAGGGACTTGCGCACCTTCATGGGGCTCCTCCTCGTGTCGTGCGTCGGCGGCGTCAGGCGCGGGCGGCGGCGGTACGGCCGTAGCGGCGCTCGAAGCGTTCGACCCGGCCGGCGCTGTCCAGGACGCGCGCCCTGCCGGTGTGGAAGGGGTGGGACGCCGAGGAGATCTCGACGTCGATCAGGGGGTAGGTGTTGCCGTCCTCCCACTCGATCGTCCGGGACGAGTCGGCGGTGGAGCGGGTCAGGAACGCGGTGTCCGCGGCGCGGTCGCGGAAGACCACGAGCCGGGAGTCGGGATGGATGCGGGACTTCATGGGGTTTACCTCCTAGGGGACCGCGCGCCCGGCGGTGCGGGCCCGCTCCGGCTGGTTCAGCGCTCCTCGCGGAACTCGACGTGCGCGCCGGCCACCGGGTCGTACTTGCGCAGGACGAGCCGGTCGGGGTCGTTCCTGCGGTTCTTGCGGGTCACGTAGGTGACACCGGTTCCGGCCGTCGACTTCAGCTTGACGACGGGGCGCGCGGTGCTGCGTGCCATGAGGTCCTCCCTTCGCCCACGCTCCGGATCTTTGATCCGAGCATGTCAATCACATGCGGTGTAACAGCACCGGCCCGTGTCGCATTCCCGGGTCGGCGCACCAACCACCGGAGGTCAGTGCAGGAGCAGCTGGAGGCCGCCGACGACCGTCGCCGCGATCACCAGCTGTTCGAAAAGGCGCTGGTTGATGCGGTTCACCGCCCATCTGCCGAGCAGGGCGCCGGGCACGACGAACACCGCGAGCGCCGCGTCGAGGAGGAGGGAGCGGCCGTCGATCAGACCGAGACCGGCGCTGAAGGGGACCTTGGAGACGTTGACGATCAGGAAGAAGAACGCCGACGTGCCGAGGAAGCCGAGCTTGCGGAAGCCTGCGGAGAGCAGGTACATCGACATCACCGGGCCGCCCGCGTTGGCGACCATCGTGGTGAAGCCGCCCAGGACGCCGTACGAGCGGGCCTTGAGACGGCCGGACCGGGTGGTCACCGAGTCCGGCTCCTCCTCGGTCTCCGCCGTGCGCCGCCGCCACACCGTCACGCCCGCCATGAGCAGCAGGATCGCGCCGATCGACGTCCGTACGACCTTGTCGTCGGCCCACACCAGGAACAGCGTGCCCACGACCACCCCCGCGGCGACCGCCGGGAACAGGCGCCAGAGGGTCGGCCAGTGGGCGTGCCGGCGGTAGGTGAGGACGGCCAGGACGTCCCCGACGATCAGGAGGGGAAGCAGGACACCGGTGGAGGCGCGGGCGGGCAGGACCGCGGCGAAGACGGCGAGGCTGACGGTGTTGGCCCCGCTCACGGCGGTCTTGGAGAAACCGACGAGGAGGGCGGCGAAGGCCAGGGCGGCGAATTCCCAGGCGGATATGTGCCAGAGCGTCATCGTGTTCATGCGGGGACCGATGGTATGTGCAGACAACCGGCGCGGTAAGTACCGTCTCGTTGGTTGGCACCCGACGTCTCGGCCGCCAGGGACCGCGGCCCCGCCCACCCGGCTGGAGAAGACATGACCGAATCCCGCGCACACGTCCTTACCGGCGCCCGCGGCCCGATCCATGTACGCGAGTGGCCGCACGCGCGCCCCCGGTTCGTCGCGCTGATCGTGCACGGCTACGGCGAACACATCGGGCGGTACGCCGGCCTGGCCGATGTGCTGGCGGGCCGGGGGGCGGCGGTGTTCGGGGGTGATCACATGGGGCACGGCGGGTCGGGGGGCGAGCGGGTGCTCATCGAGGACTTCGAGGAGGTCGTCGACGATGTGCGCGCCGTGAGCGAGGCGGCGCGCGGCGCCCATCCCAGGGTGCCGGTCGTGGTCGTCGGGCACTCGATGGGCGGGCTGATCTCCGCCCGGTACGCCCAGCGCCACGGCGACGAGCTCGCCGCACTGGTGCTGTCCGGGCCGGTGATCGGAGCCTGGGAGCTGCCCGGGCGGCTGCTGTCGATGGACGAGATCCCGGACACGCCCGTCAGCCCGGCCGCGCTGTCCCGGGATCCCGCGGTCGGGGCGGCGTACGCGGCCGATCCGCTGGTCTGGCACGGGGCGATGAGACGGCCGACGGTGACGGCGTTCGCACGGACCCTGGAGGCCGTGGCCGAGGGAGGTGACGTCGGCCGGCTTCCGGTGCTGTGGCTGCACGGCGAGGAGGACCGACTGGTGCCGGTCGGCGGAAGCCGGGCCGGGGTCGAGGCGTTGAGCGGGGGCGATCTCACCGAGCACGTCTACCGCGGCGCCCGGCACGAGGTCTTCCACGAGGTGAACAGGGCCGAGGTCTTCGCCGATCTCGTCCGCTTCCTGGACGGGGTGCTCGCACACTGAGACGGGCGGTGGGTCCGGCGCGGTGTTTGCGCCGGTCCGCCGGGGGCACCCGCGCTCGCGTGGAGTGGTCGCGCGGCGTGACCGCGCACCGCTTCGGACGAGTGCCTACGACACGAGGAGGAGCACCCCATGACCGTGGTGAAGAGCACGCTTCCGGAACCGGCCCAGAAGATCGTCGGGGAGGCACTGCAGAGCACTCTCGTGGATCTCCTCGGCCTCTCCCTGATCGGCAAGCAGGCGCACTGGAACATCGTGGGCCCGCGCTTCCGCTCGATCCATCTGCAGCTGGACGAGGTCGTGGACACGGCACGCTCCTACGCCGACACCGTGGCGGAGCGCTCCGCGGCGCTCGGTCTGCCGGTCGACGGCCGGCCGGAGACGGTCGCCGCCGCGTACACGCTGCCCGGCCCCAAGGAGGGCTGGGTGCGGGACACCGAGGTCGTGCAGGTGATGCTGGACGCCCTGGAGGCGGCGATCGGACGGCTGCGCGAGCGCATCGCGGCGACCGACGAGCCCGATCCGGTCACCCAGGACCTGCTGATCTCCCTCACCGCCGAGCTGGAGAAGCAGCGGTGGATGTTCGACGCCGAGAACTTCCCCCGCGACAACTGAGCGCCGGGAAGAGCGTCAGAAGACACCCGCGCACGTACGGAAAGGCGCACGCGATGACCGACGCCCTCGAACTCGACGCGCTGTGGGACGACTTCCACCGCGTGGTGAACATGACCTCGCAGGAGCTGGCCGCCTGGCTGCGGGTGAGTGACGCCGACGAGACCAGCGAGCCCCTGCCCGAGCACGCGGGCACACCGACCGGGCAGCACGTCCTCGCCATCCTGCAGAAGCGGCGCACCGATCTCACCGACGACGACATCCAGGTGATGTACGAGGTGGTGGACACGGTGGAGGCGCAGACCGACAGGGAGAACGAGCCCGAGGCCGAGGACGACCGCCACCGGCATCTGCTGATGACGCTCGGCCACGATCCCCTGAGGCCATGACGGCGGCCCCGCCCCGGTGACTCAGCACTTCGCCCGCGCCCGGAGGAACTCGGCCAGGGCGCTCAGATCCCGTTCGCCGAAGCCCTGTTCGACGGCCTCGCCCACCGACTCCCGGTTGGCACGGGCCTGGGGCATCGGCGAGCCCACTCGCTCCGCCAGGGCCAGCGCCAGGTCGAGGTCCTTCGTGACCAGGTCGAGCGTGAAGGCGACCCGGGCCGTCTCCGGGTTCAGGTACGCCTCCTTCTTGTAGTGCACGAACGGCGCTCCCGCAGCTCCCGCGGCGAACACCTCGTACGCCGACTCCCGTGCCACGCCCGCCCGTTCGGCGAGGACGAGGGCTTCGGCGAGGGCCTGGTTCAGGCCCATCAGCAGGGAGTTGACGGCCAGTTTCATCGCGGCGCCGGTGCCGAGGGGACCGAGGTGGACGACATGGGCGGCCAGGACGTCCAGCACGGGGCGGACCCGCTCCAGTGCGGTGGCGTCCCCGCCGGCCATGACCGTGAGGCGGCCCTGCTCGACGAAGACGACGCTGCCGGAGACGGGCGCGTCCAGGAGCGTCGCACCCGTCTTCCCGACCAGCGGGCCCAGGGCGGTCACCGTGCCGGGGGCGACCGTGCTGGTGTCCAGGACCACGGTGCCGGGGCGCAGTCCGGCGGCGATGCCGTCGTCGCCGGCGTATGCGTCGGTCACGGCCTTGTCGTCGGCGAGGGACACCAGGACGACGTCGGCCGCGGCCACGGCCGCACGGGGAGTGGCGGCGACCGCCGCGCCGGTGGCCTCGGCCTTGGCGCGGGTGCGGTTGTACGCGGTGACCGGGAAGCCGGCCTCACGCAGCCGTACCGTCATCGCCGCGCCCATGCGGCCGGTGCCGATCACGGCGACCGCCGGCCCGGTGCGGGTCGCGTCGGCTGGGGGCGTGCCGCCGGTCATCCGAGCAGCCACCCCCCGTCCACGCTCAACTCCACCGCGTTCACGGACCTGTTGCGCAGCAGGAAGTCCACGGCGTCCACCACGTCGGCCATGGTGGCGAGCCGTCCGGTCGGGGTCCGGGCGCGCAGTCCCGCCAGCACCTCCTCCGGTTTGGCCCGCCAGTACGGGCTGTCGCCCACGACCCCGGGATGGATCGCGTTCACCCGCACCGGCGCCAGCTCGACGGCGAGGGTGTTCACCAGGCCCCGTACACCGGCGTTGACCGTGGCCACCGTCGTCGCGCCCGGATAGGGCCGTTCCTTGGCCTGGCCGCCGAAGACCACGATCGCGCTGTCGTCGGTCATCCGGGGCCGCAGCACGTGCACGACCTCGGTGTAGCCGACGAGTTTGAGGGTGACGAGGCGCAGGGCGGCGGTGATGTCGTAGTCGGTGGCCCGGTTCTCGTCGCGGGAGACGCCCGCGAGGACCAGGTGGTCGACGCGGCCGACGTCCGCCAGCGCCTCGGCGATCTCGCGCGGCCGGGACAGGTCGAGGGCGAGGCCCCGGCCACCGACCTCCTTGGCGACGGCCGCCGCGCGCTCCGCGTCGCGGCCGGTGAGGACGACCTCGTCACCCCGTGCGACACGCGCCCGGGCGAACTCGCGGCCGATGCCCGAGGTGCCGCCGACGACCAGGACACTGCTCATGGCTCCAGGGCCTCCCTCAGATACGCCCAGTCCCGGGTGAAGCGGTACGAGTGGCGGGGCGGCGGCTGGGGCGCCTGTGTCTCCAGCCAACGCAGCGGCCCCTGACCGGTGTTGGAGAAGCCGTGCACACAACCGGCGCCCGCCCAGGCGCAGTCGCCGGGCCCGAGCCGGTGGATCTCCCCGTCGAACACCGCCTCGGCCTCCCCCTCCAGGAAGAAGTAGGTCTCCTCGAAGGGGTGGTCGTGCGTGCCGGCGACCCCGTCCGGGGCGTACTGGACCATGAACATCGTCGAGGCGACCGCGCCCAGGTCGCTGTCGACCATCATCTTCACGGTGATGCCGCTGTAGACGAGCAGGGCGGTGCGCATGCTCGCCGAGACCGCGAGGAGGTCCTGGGACTGCTTGCCGGGGTCCATCTGGGCGGGCTCGAAGTGGCCGAAGAGGCGGGTGCGCGGGTCGCGGACGTCGATGCGGACGGGGTCTCGGGCGGGCAGTTCGGGCACCGTCTGCGTGTCGTACCCGTAGCGAGCCCGTGGGACCGGCGCCAGCATGTCCGCCCAGCGGGCGACCGTGTCCCCGGAGCCGCGCCAGGCGTGCGGGACGCCGGTCGGCAGCAGGCCGTAGTCGCCCTCCTCCAGCAGGTACGAGCCCTCGGGCAGGTCGAGGATCACGGTGCCGTCGAGGACGTGGAAGCTCTCCTCGTACGAGTGGACATGGGCCCGCACCCGGCCGCCGGGCCGCAGTTCGTTCAGCCCGAAGCCGGTGTGCACGCTGCCGTCCTCCTCGCCCACCAGCGTCGTGCGCCGGTGGTCGAGCCGGTCGAAGAGCGGTGTGGGCAGGTCGGCGGCCCGGCGCACCAAGTGCCGTGTCATACCGTCCTCTTCGCCTCCTTCGCGGCCAGCAGCCGGTCACGGGACTCCTCGACCAGGCGCCCGGCCCGTGCGACGTCGGCCGTCAGCCTCCCGTCGCGCTTGCGGATCACGCCGTCGACCATGACCAGGTCGACGTTGGAGACGTCGGCCGACAGGGTGACCGCGGCGGCCGGGTCGTGCACCGGCGCGACGTTCAGCGCGGTGGCGTCGATCGCGACGACGTCGGCGCGCTTGCCGGGGGTCAGGGAACCGGTGCGGTGCTCCAGTCCCGCGACATGCGCGCCGTTGCTCGTCGCGATCTCCAGCATCTGACGTGCCGTCAACATCGTACTGGGGACCGGCATGTTGGCCTGCCAGCAGTCCGCGTTGACCCGGGCCCGCTCGGCGCCGAAGGCCGCGCGGATCTGGGTGAACATGTCGCCGGGGACGGTGGTGACGACGTCGATGCTCAGGGAGGGGCGCAGGCCGTACTCGATGGCCTTCATGACGGGCGGCCAGCCGTGCCCCATCTGGGTCTCCACCTGCGGCGCGACGGACACCGTGCCGCCGCTGTCGGCGACCATCCGCCACTCGTCCTCGTGGAGGTAGCAGCAGTGGATGTAGGTGGTGTCCGGGCCGAGCAGACCGAGGTCGTCGAGCTGTTTCACCATGCCGAAGCGGCCGGCCAGGCGGCCCATCGCCACATGCACGGTGATCGGGATGTCCAGTTCGCGGGCGAGGGCCCATTCGGAGGTGACGACGTCGTTCAGGCAGAAGCCGGGGCCCCGGGTGGCCAGGGCCATGGTGAGCAGACCGTCGTCGGAGGCGAAGTACTTGGCGCGGATACGGCGTACGTCGTCGCCCGGGATCGCGATCTTGCTCTCGAACCAGTAGTCGGCGAGGGAGGTGTTAGCGCTGCCGTACGCGTACTGGGCGCGGATGCCGGTCTCGGCGAGGGCCTGGATCGCCGCGTCCGGGTGCTGGGGGGTGTTGTTGATGTGGGACCAGTCGACGAGGGTGGTGATGCCGGCGTTGAGGCATTCCAGCGCGCCGGCGAGGTTGGCCGCGTACACGTCCTCGGGCGTGTAGAGCGGGGCGAAGGTGTCGAGGATGTCGACGAAGTAGTCGTCCAGGGTGGCGTCGGGGGCGACGCCCCGGATGGACGCCTCCCAGGTGTGGCGGTGGGTGTCGACGAAGCCGGGGATCACGATCCGGCCGCTCATGTCGAGCACTTCGGCGTCGGCGCTGATCTCCGGCTGGACGGCCGTGATCCTCCCGTCCTCGATCAGGACGTCACCCCTCGGCAGATCCCCGACAGCGGGGTCCATCGAGATGACGTGCCCGGCGCGAAGGAGTGTCCGATCGGTCATCGCGCTTCCTCCTCAGGGGTGTTCAGTACGCGGCGAGACTCCGGACGGCCGCCACGAGCTTGTCCACGGTGGGGATGACCTGCTCCTCCAGCGCGTCGGCGAACGGCAGCGGCACGCACTCCCCCGCCACCCGCCGCACCGGAGCGTCCAGCAGCCCGAACCCCTCGTCGGCGACGACCGACACGAGGGTCGCCCCCCAGCCGCCCTGGTACGGGTTCTCCTCCACGGTCATCAGCCGTGAGGTCCTGGCGAGGGAGGCGAGCACGGTGGCGGTGTCGAGCGGGATCAGGCTGCGCAGGTCGACGACCTCCACGTCGATGCCCTCCCGCGACAGCAGCGAGGCCGCCTGCAGGGCCACCGGCACCATGGAGGCGAGGGCGACGAGAGTGACGTCCGCGCCCTCCCGCACCACCGCCGCCCGGCCCAGCTCGACCACATGGTCCGGGGGCGGCGGTGCGCCCTTGCTCGCCATCAGCCCCTTGTGCTCGAAGAAGACGACCGGGTCGTCGCTGCGGATCGCCGCCGCCATCATGCCGATCACGTCGGCGGGGGTGGCGGGCGCCGCGATCTTCAGCCCGGGGACGGTCAGCGCCCAGTTCTCGGTGGCCTGCGAGTGCTGGGCGCCGAAGCCCAGTCCGCCGCCGTTCGCGGTGCGCACCACGAGCGGGACGGTGACCTGACCGCCCGTCATATACCGGACTTTCGGTATCTCGTTGGCGAGGTAGTCCCAGCAACAGGCGAGGAAGTCGGAGAACATGATCTCGGCGACCGGGCGCATCCCGGTCATCGCGGCGCCCATCGCCGCGCCCACGATGGCCTGTTCGGAGATCGGCGTGTCCCACACCCGCTCGGGCCCGAACTCCTTCAGCAGTCCCGCGGTCGTCTTGAACACCCCGCCCGCCTCGCCGATGTCCTCCCCGAGGCACACCACGGACGGGTCCCGGCGCATCTCCCGCGCGATGCCCTCGGCGACCGCCTCCCGGTAGGTGATCACGTCCGCCATGCCGCGCCTCCGTCCGCCCACACGTCGGTCAGCGCCTCGCGCGGATCGGGTGACGGCGCGTTCTCCGCCGCCTCGACGGCCCGTTCCACGACCTCCCGGGCCCGCTCGTCGGCCGCGTCGACCGTCTCCCCGGGCACCCCCAGTTCGGCCAGCCGGCCCCGCGCGAGGTCCAACGGGTCGTGTTTGAGCCAGCGTTCGACCTCCTCGGCCGGACGGTAGGTCGCCGGGTCGGCGCGGCTGTGCCCGAAGTGACGGTAGGTCTCGGCCTCCAGCAGGGCGGGCCCGTCTCCCGCACGGGCCCGCCGGGCCAGGGCGGTCACCGCTTCCCTGACCGCGACCACGTCGTTGCCGTCGACGACCTCACCGGGGATGCCGTAGGAGGGCGCCCGGTCGGCGGCGGGCCGGGCCACCGCCGTGACGTCGGCGATCGGCGTGTACTCCATGTACAGGTTGTTCTCGCAGACGAACAGCACGGGCAGTTTCCATACGGCGGCCAGGTTGAGCGCCTCGTGGAAGGCGCCGATGTTGGTGGCGCCGTCGCCGAAGAAGGCGACCGCCAGCTGTCCGGTGCCGCGCAGCCGGGCCGACCAGGCGGCGCCGACCGCCATGGGGAGATGGGCGCCGACGATGGCGTAGGAGCCGAGCATGTGGGTGGCGGCCTTGGTGAGGTGCATGGAGCCGCCCTTCGCCCCGCACAACCCCGTTGCCCGGCTCATGAGTTCGGCGAGGCACTCCTCGGGGGTGGCGCCGCGGGCCAGGGCGTGGTGGTGACCGCGGTAGGTGGCGAAGACGTAGTCGTCGTCGCGCAGGGCGGCGCTCGCGCCGACGGCGATCGCCTCGTGCCCGGCGGCCAGATGGGTGGTGCCCTTGACCAGGCCGGACATGAAGAGGTCGTGGGCGGCCTTCTCCGTGCGGCGGATGAGGGCCATCTGCTCGTACAGGGTGAGGAGTTCGTCGGCGGTGGTCATGAACCGCTCCCGTTGGTACGGGTGTTGAGGTGGGACTGGGACTCGCGCGCGGTGTTGAGTTCACCGCCGACCGTCCAGTACTTGCGGCCCGCGACGAGGAGTTCCTCGGCCGGGAACTTGGTGATGACCTCGCAGCCGTCGGCGGTGACGACCAGCTCCTCCTCGATCCGGGCCGCGGACCAGCCGTCGGCGGCCGGCCAGTACGTCTCCAGGGCGAACACCATGCCCTCTTCGAGGACTTCGGGGTGGTCGAGGGAGACCAGCCGGCTGAAGATGGGCTTCTCCCAGATCGACAGGCCGACCCCGTGGCCGTACTGCAACGCGAACGCGGCGGTCTCGTCCGCGAAGCCGAACTCCTCGGCGCGCGGCCAGACCTGGACGATGTCCGCGGTGGTGGCGCCGGGCCGGACGAGCGAGATGGCCTCGTCCATGTACGCGCGGCAGCGGACGTAGGCGTCGCGCTGGGCGCGGGAGGCGCTGCCGACGGCGAAGGTGCGGTAGTAGCAGGTGCGGTAGCCGAGGTGGCTGTGCAGGATGTCGAAGAAGGCGGGGTCGCCGGGGCGGATCAGACGGTCGCTGTAGACGTGCGGGTGGGGTGAACAGCGTTCTCCGGAGATGGCGTTGACGCCTTCGACGTACTCGCTGCCGAGGTCGTAGAGCACCTTGCTGACCAGGCCGACGCACTCGTTCTCCCGCACCCCGGGGCGCAGATACCCGTACAGCTCCTCGTAGGCGGCGTCGACCATCGCACAGGCCTGCGTCAGCAGGGAGATCTCGTCACCGGTCTTCGTCCGGCGGGCCTCCAGGAAGACCTGCTGGCCGTCGACGACGTCGATGCCCTCGGCGCGCAGGGCGGCGAGGACCGGCATCTCGGCGACGTCGATGCCGAGCGGCTCGCCCGCCAGGCCGTGTGCGCGCAGTTCGGCGGCTATCTTGCGGGCCACGTCCTCGGCGATCCCGGCGTCCGGGTGGAAGGCGCCGCGCAGGGTCGAGATCCCGGCGCGGGCGCCGGTGGGCGGGCCGCCCTTGCCGTCGCTGTAGTCCAGCCACGGGTTGTGGAGCTGGTGGTGGCGGGCGGCGGAGCCGAAGTCCCAGACGATCGGTTCGCCGCCGCGTACCAGCAGGGCGAAGCGGATCAGTTTGTCCATCGCCCAGGTGCCGATGTGCGTGGCGGTCATGTAGCGGATGTTGGCGAAGTCGAAGCTGAGCACCGCGCCGAGGGAGGAGCGGTTCAGGGTGTCGTTCAGCCGGGCCAGGCGCTGCTTGCGCAGCCGGTCCAGGTCGATGCGCTCTTCCCAGTCGACGGCGTTGGGTCCAAATGTGCGGATCGCCATGGCGACCACCCCCACTGGGGAGTAGACGACCGCCGCCCACGACTGTCAAGTGTTACTGAACACCCTCGCTGAACACGAACCAGACGCCGACGGCAGGCTCAGCTCCATCATTGCGGTAGCGGTGCGGGGTCGTCGACTCGAAGCAGACGGCGTCGCCGGGACGCAGGGTGTGCTCGTCGAAGCCGAGGGTGAGGACGAGCTCGCCGGAGGTGAGATAGCCGTACTCGGTCCCGGCGTGCCGCATCAGACCGCCGGAGCTGGAGGAGGAGCCGCCGGGCCGGTAGGTCACCTGGAGGAAGTCGACATCCGTGCCGGGGACGTGCCCGAGACGCTCCCAGACCACCCCCGAGTCCAGCTCCAGCGTCTCGCGCGCACCGGCCGCGACCAGCGGTCCGATCCGGCGTCCGGGGTCGGCCGCGAAGGCGGCGAGTGCGTGCAGCACGGTGGCGGGGGCGCCGGACACGGTCGCCGTCGCGGTGAGGGCGCCCTGGCCCTCGTACGCGTCGAAGAGCGATTCCACGGAGATCGACAGCGCCGTGGTGATGGCGTACAGCGTGCTCACCGACGGCTGGCTCTTGCCGGTCTCGATCTGGGAGACCAGGCTCGCGGAGACCCCGATCTCCCGCGCGAGGGCACGCAGACTCACGCCTTTCGCGAGGCGCTCCTGCCGGATGCGCGCCCCCAGGGAGGGCACGGAGACGGGTGACACCGGCACCTCCTCTCCGACTCCGACCTGTGAAGCCCCATTGAACAGCCCTGCCCGGCCAGAGGGGAAGATCCGTCAGGGCTTTGCCGTGGGAAGCAGCGCTCGTACCTCCCACCCCTGGCCGTCGCGGGGGCCGGCGTGGAGTTCGCCGCCGACTGCCGTCACGCGTTCCTTCAGGCCGACGAGGCCGAAGCCGCCGCCGTGGGCCGCGGCGGGAAGCGGGGTGCCGCCGCGGCCATAGTCCGTGACGGTCACCAGCAGTCCGGTCGCCCCAGTCTGAACGGCCATGGCTACGGCCGCACCGGCAGGTTCAGCAGTGTCGCGACCGTCCTGAGGACGCCGTTCTCGTTGTTGGACGGGGCCATGTGGCGGGCCCTGGCTATGACTTCGGGGTGGGCGTTGGCCATCGCGAAGGACCAGTCCGCGGCGTCCAGCATCTCCAGGTCGTTGAGGTAGTCGCCGAAGACCACGGTCTGGGCCGGGGTGATGCCGATGTCCTGTTGCAGACGGCGCAGGGCCGTGCCCTTGTTGGCGGTGCGGTTCATGACGTCGACCCAGTGTTCGCCGGAGACCACGACCTGGTGGGTGCCGGTGAAGGGGGCGAGGGCGGGGGCCGTGGTGCGCGCGGCGGAGCCGAAGTCGAAGAGGGCGACCTTCAGGATGTCGTCGTCGAGGGCCGTGGCGTCCGTGACGACGCGGTTCTCGACGTAGTACCTGCGCGCCTCCGCCAGGAAGGGCTCGTCGGTCCGTTCGACGTACGCCGACCGCTTGCCGCAGACGACCGCGCCGACGTCGACGCCGTCGGCCACCAGCCGCCGTACGGCCTCGACCACGCGGGCCACCACGGCGGGATCCAGCGGGTCCGAGCTGAGCTCCACGCCGTCACGGACGACATAGGTCCCGTTCTCCGCGATGAACGCCATGCCCTCGGCCACCTCGGCGAACTCCCGGGCCAGGGTGGCGTACTGGCGGCCGCTCGCCGGGCTGAACAGCACCCCGCGGCGGCGCAGTTGCGCCAGGGTCTCCCACAGGCCCGGCGGGATGCGCTTGGCGTCGTCGAGGAGCGTGCCGTCCATGTCGCTGACGATCAGACGGATGTCGGCGGGGGTGGCGGGCAGGCCGGAGGCGTCGAGGAGCGGCGAGGGAGCGGAGGCGGACATGGGCTGCTTCCGGTCGGGGGCGCGGCGGGGCGCCGGAGGGGGTACGGCGGTCCCGCCACCCTACGTGAGGCCCCCGGGCACCTCCGTCAGCCGTTCGAGCGGATCAGGCCGCTCAGATAGCGCCACAGCGACGACCGGCGCTTGGCCGCGTGGTCCGGGACGCCTGGGACGTCCGCCACGGCGGTCCCGGGCGCCTCGTCCGGTGCCGGCATCGCGGGCACCGGACCGGCGAGTTCGTAGCGGACCGGCAGGGAGCGCAGGCCGCGCATGAACGGTGAGGAGCGCCAAGGGAGTTGATCGACGGGGAGGGCGAGTTCGAGGTGGGAGAAGCGCTCGAAGACGCGGCTGACGCCGGCCATGGCGATGGTGGAGGCCAGCTCACGGGCGGGGCACTGGCGGCGGCCGGCGCCCCAGGAGAGGTGGGCGCGGCTGCTGATGCTGGTGCCCGGGGTCATCCGGCCGGCGAAGAGGGGGTCGGCGTGGGCCGCGGCGGCGGAGACCCAGACGGGGTCACCGGCCCGGATGACGTGGTTGCCCAGCGGGGTGTCCTCGGCCGCGAACCTCGGCACGAAGTTGACCAGCGGCGGCTTGCGCATGACGACCCGGTTCATGGTCTCGCGGACCATGCCGGCGGAGAGCGTGGCGCGCACCCCGCCCTCGTTGTCGCCGGCGATCACCTCGACGACGGTGTTGGAGATGAGGATGCCGACGTGGTCGGAGACCATGCCGAGCAGCATGAACAGCTCCCGGGCCAGCGCGTCGACCGAGAGGTGGGGGTGGGCGGCGAGCAGATGGGAGGGGAAGTCGTCGCCGGGCTTGTCGATCTTGGCTGCGGCGAGTTCGTTGAGGGTGACGAGGAGCCGTTCCAGGGCGGGTCCGGCGTCCGGGCCGGCGTCCAGGATCCGCCACATGTCCATCAGGGCGTCGTCGCCCTGCGAGCCCGGGAAGCCGAGCAGATGGCTCGCGGCCATCAGCGGGAGCGGGCGGGAGAGCTGGGCGGACAGGTCGGCGAGGCCGGTGCGGCCGCCCTGTCCGAGGAGGCTGATCAGCTCGTCGGCGTAACCGGCGACGGCCGTCTTGAGCCGCTTGGCCTGCGGCTGACGCGGGTCCTGGAAGGGGCGCAGGGCCGCGTCCCAGGCGGTGCGCAGAACGCGGTGGCTCTCGCCGCCCTGGATGAGGACGTGATTGACCTCGAGGGAGGGGGCGAGCGGCCACTTTGCGGGCACCCGGCCCTCCGTCCGGGCCCGCCAGTTCTCCAGGCCCTTGGGCCAGGCGTCGTCGTCCTGGAGCACCCGCAGCGACTCGCGGTAGCCGAGCACCAGCCAGGCCGGCACGCCCAGCAGGTCGACCGGGGCGACCGGGCCGTGGCGGTCGCGCAACCGCTCGTAGACGAGGGCGGGCCGCAGTTCGTAGTCCCGGGTCAGCAGGGGTTCGGGGGACAGGTCCTCCAGCCGGGTGCCGTCCGGCGTGGTTTCCTCCTGGTCGACCACGTGGAATTCCATGGTTCCGGCGCCCCCTTCGACACTCACCGTGACGGCCCGCGGCCTGCGCGTGGTTGCGGACAGGTGGGGACCCTACCTCAGGGGTCGCGTGCGTCACACTGCGGGGTACTGGCCGGTAGCAAGGATCGGGCGGGACTCCTCTCAGTCCCGCTCGCTCCGGCCGGCGACCATCCGTTCCAGCCGGTCGAAGCGCTCGTGCAGGGCGCGGGCGGTCTCCTGTTCCAACTCCCGCGCCCCATGGGCGAGATGGTGCCTTCGTCGCTGCTCCCGGCCGACGAACCAGGTGGCCAGGGCGGCGGTGACCATGCCGTACGTGGTGATACCGACGACCATCACGACCGCGCCGATGATCCGGCCGCCGAGGGTCACGGGGTAGAAGTCGCCGTAACCGACGGTCGTCGCGGTCTCGATCGACCACCACAGCGCCTGCGGGTACGTCCTGAGGTTGGCGGCCCGCGCGCCGTCCTCGGCGCCGACGACGGCCCAGGAGCCGATGAGCATCACCACGGCGAGGACGACCGTGGCGCCGCCCGCCGCCTTCAGGTGCAGTGAGCGCCCCTCGCGGCCGAGCAGCGACTCGACCACCCTGGCGAGGAAGCCCGGCAGCACGGTCAGTCCTTCGGATACGTCGGCATGGCGTCAGTGTCACCGGGCTGCGGCGGGCGGGCATGCCGGGCGGGGCGTTCGAGTCGCCGCACCGCCTCACCCGTACGGCCCAGTGCGCTGGTGGGGCACTCGGGCCGGTGGTGCGCTGAGGTGAGAACCCCGCCCGCTCAGGAGGCCCCCGTCATGCCGCGTCGTCCGTCCCGACCTGTCCGTGTCCTCGCCTCCGCCCTGGCCGCGGGCGCGCTGCTGACCGTCCCGGCCTGTTCGAGCGACGGGGACGGCGGTGGTGCGGCGTCCGACGCCGCCTCGCCGCTCGCCGACCGGGCCCGGGTCAGCGCGACACCGACCACGAACCGGCTCACCCAGGCCGGGGCGCGGGCCGCGCTGATCACCGAGGGCGACCTCGAGGGCGACTGGAACCAGACCAAGGACGCCGCCGCCTGGGGCGACAAGCTGCTCATCGGCAAGGTCGACGTGGCCCAGTTCCTCACCGCGAAGGCGAACGCCGCCGACTGCCAGCGGTTCCTCGACGCGCTCTACGACGACGACCTGCTCGGCAAACCGTCCGGCGCGAGCGCGCTGACCGGCTTCCAGCAGGGCGACTCCCGCCTGCTGTACCAGGTCGCCGCCTACAACCCGGTCCGGCTGAGCGCCTCGCTGGGCTGGCTGAAGACGCTGCCGGTCAGATGCGACCAGTTCACCGCGACGGACGCCCAGGGCGGCAAACGGACGGTCCAGGTGACCACCTCCTCGGTGCCCAACCAGGGCGACGCCCGCCAGGGCCTGCAGGTGACGGTGCAGGGCACCGCGAACGGCGAACCGACCACGCTCACCCTGGACGTGGCGGCCGTACGCGTCGGCAATGACGCGATCACCGTCACCGCGGGCGGCCTGGACGGCGGCGAGCACGACTCCCTCGAACTGGCGGTGCGCGAGGGCGCCCAGCGGCTGAAGGACGTCCAGTCGGGGAAGACACCGGCCCCCGGTCCCGGCCGGGAGGGCTGACCGGCGAACCGTCGGCGCCGGTGGGCCGATTCCCGGGACAGCGTGATCATCGGGCGGCACAATGGGCTGCGACGGACGCAGGGTCGAGAAGGAGCCGAATCGTGAGTGAGAGCCCCACGCCGGCGGGCGGGTCGGCGCGGCTGAACACCGGTGTGGCGCACAACGCTCGGGTGTGGAACTACTGGATCGGCGGCAAGGACAACTACGAGGTCGACCAGCAGGTCGGCGAGCAGGTCGCCGGAATGTTCCCGATCATCCGGGAGATCGCCCGCGCGGACCGCTGGTTCCTGGGCCGGGCGGTGCGCTTCCTCGCCGAGGAGCGCGGGGTACGGCAGTTCCTCGACGTCGGCACCGGACTGCCGACGGCGGACAACACCCACCAGATCGCCCAGCGGATCGCGCCGGACGCCCGGATCGTCTACGTCGACAACGACCCCATCGTGCTGGCGCACGCCCGCACCCTGCTGACCGGTACCCACGAGGGCCTCACCGACTACATCGACGCCGACGTCCACGACCCGGCCGCGATCCTCGAACGGGCCGCGCAGACCCTGGACTTCACCAAGCCGGTCGCGGTGATGATGCTCGGCATCCTCAACTTCGTGCTGGACTACGACAAGGCGCGGGAGATCGTACGGGAGCTGGTGGCGGCGCTCCCCTCCGGCAGCTGTCTGGCCCTGACCCACCCCACCTTCGACGAGGACCTCGGCGGGGCCGGTCAGATCCCCGCGATGAAGTTCTGGAACGAGAACGCCACTCCGCCGATCACCGCCCGCAGCGGCGAGGAGATCGCCGCCTTCTTCGAGGGACTCGACCTCCTGGAGCCCGGCCTGGTGTCGTGTTCGAAGTGGCGCGCCGAGCCCGGATCCCGGGCGGTGGTACCGCAGTTCGGCGCGGTGGCCGTGAAACCCTGACGCACGGCAGCAGTCGGCCGAGCCCGTCGTGGAGGACATATGACCACCCTTGCCGATCCCGTCCCCGGCGGACGCCCCGGCGAAGTCGACCGGGCCACCGCGCTGAGCGACGAGCTGTCCGGACAGGGCGTGCACGGCGTCGTGCTGTCCTACGTCGACACCGCGGGCGTCGGCCGGGTCAAGACGATCCCTACGGCGAGGCTCGCGTCGGCGGCTGCCTGGGGCGTCGGCATGTCACCGGTGTTCGACACGTTCCTGGCCGACGACTCCATCGTGCGCACGGATGTCCTGGGCTCCCCCGACGGCGACCTGCGCCTCTATCCGGACCTCGACCAACTCGTCGTGCTGGCCGGGCAGCCGGGCTGGGCGTGGGCGCCGGTGGACCGGATCACCCAGGAGGGCGAGACACACCCGGGGTGCGGCCGTACCGTCCTGCGCCGGATCGTCACCGAGGCCGCCGAACGGCACGGTCTGTCCTTCAAGGCGGCCGTCGAGGTCGAGTGGGCGGTGGGGCAGGGGAGTTCGGGCGGTGACTTCGTGCCCGCGACCACCGGGCCCGCCTACAGCGCCACCCGCCAGGTCGAGTTGAGCGACTACACGGCCGATCTGCTGGCCGCGTTCGCGGCGCAGGGCGTGGAGGTCGAGCAGCTCCATCCCGAGTACGCGGCGGGGCAGTTCGAGATCTCGGTGGGCGCGCTCGACCCGGTCGGCGCGGCCGACCGCAGCGTACTGGTCCGCCAGACGATCAGGGCGGTGGCCGGGCGGCACGGCCTGGCCGTCTCGTTCGCGCCCGCGGTCTTCGCCGAGGGCGTCGGCAACGGCGGCCATCTCCACCTCTCCGCCTGGCGCGAGGGCGTCAACCTGCACTCCGGCGGCGAGGGCCGTTACGGCATGACGGCCGAGGCGGAGTCGTTCGCGGCCGGGATCCTGGCCCGTCTGCCCGCCCTCACGGCCGTCACCGCGCCGAGCCCGGCCAGCTATCTGCGCCTGAAACCCTCGCAGTGGGCGGGGGTGTTCACCGCCTGGGGCCGGGAGACCCGGGAGGCGGCGGTACGGATCGTCACCGGCACGACGGGCCTGCGCGACCAGGCCGCCAACCTGGAGGTCAAGCCGGTCGACCTGGCCGCCAACCCGTATCTCGCCCTCGCCTGTGTGATCGCGGCCGGACTCGACGGCCTCACCTCGGCCACGCCCCTGCCGGAGGAGATCACCGGTGACCCGGCGCACCTGGGCGCGGCGGAGGCCGCGGCCCGGGGTGTGCGCCGGCTGCCGACCCGGCTGCGGGAGGCCGTCGAGGAGTTCCGCGGGGACGAGCGGCTGCGGGCCGCGCTCGGGCCGGTGCTCGCCGACGCCGTGATCGCCGTACGGGAGGGCGAGATCGCGGCGGTCGACGGGCAGGACGACGAGCGGGTGGCGGCGGCGTACCGCTGGAAGTACTGAGATGGGCGGCGGCCCGGTCCGGGAGGCGCTCGACGCGCTGGAGCTGGTGGACCACCACTGCCACGGCGTGGTCACCGCCGACCTGTCCCGGGCGCGGTTCGAGGAGCTGATCACCGAGGGCGGTTCCTGGCCGGGGATCTCCTCCTTCGACAGCCCGGTCGGCGTGGCGGTCCGCCGCCACTGCGCCCCTCTGCTGGACCTGCCCCGCCACGCGTCGCCGGACGAGTACACGGCGCGGCGCGCCCGGCTCGGCTGGCGTGAGGTCAACCGCCGCTTCCTGGCCGCCGCCGGGACGGGCGTCCACTGCGTGGACACCGGGTACGCCCCGGACCGCCTCACCACCCCGGCGGAGCTCGGCGGCACCGCGTACGAGATCGTCCGGCTGGAGAGCGTCGCCGAGGCGGTGGCGGCGCGGGGGGTCGAGCCGGGCGAGTACGCGGACGTGTTCCGGGTGGCCGCGCTGGAGGCGGTACGGCGGCCGGGCGTGGTCGGTGTGAAGTCGGTCGCCGCCTATCGCACCGGCTTCGACCTGGACCCGGCCCGTCCCTCGGACACCGAGGTGACCGAGGCGGCCCGGAGCTGGCTGGCGAGCGGTGCCGCCCGGCTGGCGGACCCGGTGCTCGTACGGCATCTGCTGTGGACCGCCGTCGACCTGGGGCTGCCGCTGCAGCTGCATGTCGGTCTCGGCGACAACGACATCCGGCTGCACCGCTCGGACCCGGCTCTGCTCACCGACTGGCTGCACCTGACGGCCGGGACCATCCCGGTCCTGCTGCTGCACTGCTGGCCCTACCAGCGGCAGGCCGCCTATCTGGCGGCCGTCTTCGAACAGGTGTACCTGGACGTCGGCCTCGCCCTGCATCATGTGGGCCCGGTGCGGGCCCGCAGCGTCCTCGAGGAGGCGCTGGAGGTCACGCCCTTCCGTAAGCTGCTGTACAGCTCGGACGCCTTCGGGGTGGCCGAGTTCTACCATCTGGGAGCGCTGTCGTTCCGCCGGGCGCTGGCCGGTCTGCTGCAGGACCGGGTGGACGCCGACGAACTGGACCTGTCCGACGCCCTGCGCATCGCACAGTGGGCGGGAGCACACAACGCAGAACGGGTCTACCGCCTTTCCGGCCCCTCCTGAAAGTATGATCAAGCAATGTCTGACATGACCGAAACCACACCCGGCTGGCTCTCCCCCGACGAGCTGGAGATGGCGCGTGCGCGCATGCCGATCCTGTACGTCGAGGCCGTGCCCGTGCGGGTCGACGACAACGGCGAAGTCACCAGCGTCGGCCTGCTGCTGCGCATAGGGCCGGACGGGACGGTCAGCCGGACCCTGGTCTCCGGCCGGGTGCTGCACCACGAGCGGGTCCGGGACGCCCTGCTGCGTCATCTGGAGAAGGACCTCGGCCCCGTGGCGCTGCCCCGGATCCCGGCCTCGCTGCAGCCCTTCACGGTCGCGGAGTACTTCCCGACGCTGGGTGTGACGCCGTACCACGACCCGCGCCAGCACGCGGTGTCCCTGGCCTACGTGGTCCCGGTGACCGGTGACTGCCGGCCCCGGCAGGACGCCCTGGACCTGGTGTGGTTCAGCCCGCAGGAGGCGGTCACCGAGGCCGTGCAGAGCGAGATGCCGGGCGGCCACGGGATGCTGCTCAGGCAGGCCCTCGCCCACGTCGGCTGCTCTGTCTGAGCATCAGGCTGAACGGCGTCTCGGGGCGTTCCTGGGCCTCGCCGTCGACGGTGATGTCCACCGCCTCGTTGTAGAAGGCGAGCAGGCCCTTCACCACGCCCACGGCGGGCAGGGGTTCCGGATAGCTCCAGACGACGTCGGGCGGCACATCGGCCTCGCCGTGCCACGACCAGTACTCGGCGGTGCCCTTGTAGGGGCAGCCGGTGTGGTGGTCGGTGGGGACGAGCAGGTCGAGGCGGACGTCCTCGCGCGGGATGTAGTAGCGGGTCGGCAGGCCGGTCTCGAAGAGGAGCACCGGGCGGCGGGTGTCGGCGACGAGTGTGCCGTCGACCCGCACCTGGACGTGCCGGCTGCTGGGGATGGCGTCCACTCGTTTGTGCGGGTCGCGGGGGTGGATGAAGATCTCTTCCTCCTCCTCGTACCAGTGGTCCAGGCCCCTGCCGCTGCGCCGGAACCACTCGAAGGCGATGTGTCCCGCGAGGTCGTCGGCCAGGAAGGTCCAGGCGGCGCTCTCCAGCAGCTCACCGTCGACTTCGAGGTCGTAGAAGATCCGCGAGCCGGTGTGCCGGCCGACGGGCGGGTTCTTCGCCGGGCGCAGGAGGTCCTCGCGTACGTCCGCGCGCGGGAAGGCGTACTGCGGTACGGGCAGGTCGGGCTCCCAGACGAGGACGGGGCGCCGGCTGTCGACGACCGTGACCTCGCCCTTGCGGCCGCGCACCCAGCGTTCACTGGGCTCCCACCGGAGGCCTTCCGGGGTGGTGCGGACGGACTGTTCACCGGGAAGTGGGCTCATGCCCCCAGTCTGCGCCGGGGCGACGGGGGACGAGCCCGTCGTGCCCCGTCGGGCCCTGTCATGCCCCGTCATGTCAGCAGGAACGGCCTGTCCCGGGACATGGAGGGCGGGGTGTCGAGGGCGATCGAGCGGGGCGGCGGGGTCAGATCGGCGGGCGGGCGCCTGCGGCGGCGCTCGTGGACGAGGGCCAGGACGATCGCGGTCGCGATCGCTATCAGGTGCTCGCGCCCGGCCAGGTTGGGTACGGCGATCGACTCCCACACCATCGACCCGCCGGTGAGGGCGAACACGATGGGCGCGCGCCGGACGACGGAGATGTAGGTGAACAGGCCTACGACGGCGGCGGAGGGGCCGGTGTCCAGCACCTGCCCGATCTCGGGCGGCAGTCCGATGCCGTGCCGGCCCGGGCCGATGGCGAGCATCACGCGGACGGTGAGGGTGCCGGCGAGGGTGGTGGCGTAGGAGATGAAGAGGGTCCGGCGCCGGCCGAGGGCGAGTTCGGCCAGGGCGAAGGCGAGGAAGAGCTGGGTGATGCCGGCCCATACCGGCAGGTCCAGGGCCGGGACGTACAGGGACACGGGGGTCCGCAGCAGCGCCAGCCACAGCGGCAGGTCGGCGTAGACCCCGCCGAGCAGCCGGACCGCCGTCGCGCCGGTCGCGTGCTGGGCGATGGCGTGGAAGAAGATGACGCCGAAGGCGGCCAGGAAGGCCAGGGAGAGGGCCGCGGGGCCACGCCGCCTGAGCCGGCGGACCGGGTCGACGATGATGCCGCGCCACTCGTCCCGCAGCGTGCGCCAGAGGAACAGCGCGGCACGCCACCACAGGGCCCGCCGCTCGCCCTTCCGCGCGGCCAACGGCCGTGCCGGCCCGTCGCCGTCCAGCCTGCTGTCGGCGCCGTCCCAGCGCCCCGTCCCCCTGTGAAGCAAGACTCCCCCGTCTCCGGTCCCCGGCCCCACCTGCGCTCAGGAATCTAACTCTTGTTCGGTCGTGCAGCCCCTATGAGAGACGGTTGTGAACAGGGAAAGGTTCAGTGGGCCCCGTCCAGCCGGGCGCGCTGGCCGGCTGTGAGCTCCAGTTCCACGGCGGCCAGGTTCTCGTCCAGCTGGGCCGGCGAGGAGGCTCCGGCGAGCGGGACGACCGGCAGGTCACCGCCCAGCTGCCAGGCCAGGACGACCTGGTTGACGCTCGCTCCGGTCTCCCGGGCCACCTCGCGCAGGGCGGCGAGGCGGGGCGGGGTGCCGGGGTGGTCGTAGTCGGCCGGGAGACGGTCCGGGCGGACGTAGGCGCCCTTGAGGAGGGGGGAGTACGCGACCAGGGTGAGGCCGGGTTCGGCCCGCAGATAGCTCAGCGTCTCGGGTCCCACGGCTCCCAGGCTGCCGTCGGGGAAGAGGCCGCCGGGGATGTCGAAGCGGGGGCGCAGATAGCTGTGCTCGTACTGGAGGACCTCGTAGCCGGGCAGTCCGGCCGCGGCCGCGATCGCGCGGGCCCGCTCGACCCGCCAGACGGCCTGGTTGCTCACACCGAGCAGACCGACCGTGCCCTCGGCGACGAGTTCGGCGAAGGCCTCGACGCTCTCGCGCTGGGGGACGGTCGCGTCGTCGATGTGGGCGTAGAGCAGGTCCAGCCGGTCGACGCCGAGGCGTTCGCGGCTGCGTTCGGCCGACTCGCGGATCACCTTCGCGGAGAGGCCCTCGGGGTTGTCGAGGTAGCCGGTGCCGGGGGCGAGGGGGCGGGCGCCGAGCTTGGTCGCGATGACGATCTCGTCGCCGACGCCGCGGCTGCGCCGCCAGCGGCCGAGGAGCTCCTCGCTCTGGCCGCCCTGGCCGCCGTCCTCCCAGAAGGCGTAGTTGTCGGAGGTGTCGATGAAGGTGCCGCCGGCCTCGACATACCGGTCGAGCAGGGCGTACGACGTCTTCTCGTCGGTGCGGGAGCCGAACAGCATGGCGCCCAGCGCGAGGACGCTGACCTCGCGGCGGTGCGCCGGATCGGTTCCGATCGTGCGGTACTTCATGGGTGTCCCTCCCGTTCGTGTCCGGGTTCACCGGCTACGAACGGGAGTCTTCCTCTTGGAGTGCGCTTGAGGTCAACCCTGCGCGAAGGGTCCGTCCAGAGCGGCCCACTGCAGCAGCATGATGGTCTTGGCGTCGTTGATCTCGCCGGTGCGGATCATCTCCAGGGCCCGGCGGAAGGGCAGTTCGACGATCTCGATGTCCTCGCCCTCCTCGTCGAGGCCGCCGCCCTCGTGGGTGCGGGTCGAGGGGCCGTAGGCGGCGGCGTAGAAGCTGACCCGCTCGGTGACCGAGCCGGGGCTCATATAGACGTCGAAGACGTGCCGGACCTCGCCGATGGTGTGACCGGTCTCCTCCACCACCTCGCGGCGGACGGCGAGTTCGGGGTGTTCGTCATCGTCGTCGAGGAGTCCGCCGGGGGTCTCGATCAGCATGCCGTCGGGGTGGCCGTTGACATAGACGGGGAAGCGGAACTGGCGGGTGAGCAGGACGGTTTCGCGTGCGGTGTCGTAGAGCAGCATGGTGGCGCCGTTGCCGCGGTCGTGCGTCTCGCGCTGCTCGGTGCTCCAACTGCCGTCGCTGTGCCGGTAGTCGAAGGTCGTGGCGCGCTCGACGTACCAGTGGCTGGAGAGCAGCTTCACCTCCCTCACCTTCACGCGCGGGTTGCCGGTCAGGTCGAGGCCGGTGCGGTCGAGGCCGGTGCGGCCGCGGCGGTCCGGGGTGTCGACGCCGGCGGTCATCGCGGGCCGCCGGTGGTGCGTGTGTGGGTCATGGTCGCTGTCTATCACGGCCCCTGTTCAGGCCGGGGTGAGCACATGGGCGTGCCAGGCGGGCAGGTCGACGAAGAGGCCGGGGGCGAGCAGGGTGTCGCCGTCGCGGTCGTACGTCTGCCCGGTGAGCAGGTCGGTCAGGCGGTGCGGCCGGCCGGCCAGATCGGGCCAGGGCAGGGGGACCTGGCCCTGGGCCGGGGTGCCGGAGTCGTTGACGATCACGAGGTGGCGGGTGCCGGTGCCGGTCCAGCTCCAGGCGAGCAGGTTGTGGTGGGTGTCGTTGTCCGGCCAGCCGGTGACGGTGAGCAGGTGCCAGTCGCCGTCGCGTACGGCGGCCGCGGCCGGGATCAACCGGTCGTAGAAGGCGCGGAGTTGTTCGTCGACGGGTTCCCGCGGCCGGCGGGAGAGGAAGACGGGCGGGCGCACCGTACGGCCCTCGAACTGGCCTTCGTGCCAGAGGGTGGCGCCGGGCAGGGTGGCGACGGTGACGGCCGCCGCGCGGTGCCGGTCGGGCGGGAGGACCGCGGCGGCCCGGGGTTCGTCGTGGTTCTCCAGGAAGCGGACCAGCCCGCGCTGGTAGGCGAGGTCCGCCCGGAGGTGGGCGCGGGTGGAGTCGGCGCTCTCGTGCAGGAGGCGGTCGTAGAGGCGTTTGTCGTAGCAGTGGTCGAAGCCCTGTTGCTGCAGGGCCCATTCGAGGTCCCAGTAGGCCTCGGCGACGAAGAGCAGGTCCGGGTGGCGGGCGCGGACCCGCGGGATCACACAGGGCCAGAAGTCCTCGGCGGGCTGGGGGCCGGCGCGGTCGCCCCAGGTCTTGGCGAAGACGTCGTTCATGAGCAGCATCGCCATGTCGCAGCGCACTCCGTCGGCCTGGTCGCCGATGGCGACGAGGGTGTCCACGGCGGCCGTCCGCAGCTCCTCGCTGAACGCGTTGAGCTGGACCACGTCGGCCCAGGGGGCGAAGTACGGGTCGCGGCCGTTGGCGTAGACACGTCCGCCGGCTTCGAGGAAGGCCCCGGGTGAGCCCGTCAGGTCCTCCTGGGTGCCCTGGATGAGGCGTTCGGGGTGGTCGGTGAGCCAGGGATGGTCGGGGGCCACATGGTTGGGGACGTAGTCGAGGATCAACCGCAGGCCCCGGGCGGCGAGTTGGGCGCGGGCCTCGGCGAGCCCAGCCGGTCCGCCGAGGGTCTCGTCGACGACGTAGTCCCGCACGCAGTAGGCGGAGCCGGCGATGTCCGCGTCCGTGAGGTCGGGCAGGGCCGCGCGGAAGGAGGCGAGCAGGCCGGCGTCCCGCAGGGCGATGGCGAGTCCGGCCGGGCTGCGCTCCCACACGCCCATCAGCCAGACGGTGTCGATGCCGGGCCGGGCGACCTCGTCCCAGGCCTCGCCGGGGACGTCGCCCAGGGTGACGGGGCGGCCGTGGCGCTCGCTCAGCTCCCGTACCCAGACCAGGGTGTTGATCTCGTAGATCACCGTCATGAGAACGGCTCCTCCTCGTCGACCGTGAACCGCTCGTCCGCGGGCTGCCCCTCCCTGGGCCTGAGGGCCGCGCGGCCGCCGCGGTGCCAGTCGTCGGCGCTGATGGTGTGGAACACCGTCGCGGTGGCGGCGACCAGACCGGTCCAGCCGGTCTGGTGGGAGGCGCCGAGGCCGGCGCCGTTGTCGCCGTGGAAGTACTCGTAGAAGAGGATCAGGTCCTTCCAGTACGGGTCCTTGGCGAACTTCTCCTGTGCGCCGTGCACCGGCCGGTGGCCGTCCTCGCCGCGCAGGAAGGTCGAAGTGAGCCGGTCGGCGATCTCACGGGCGACCTCGTAGAGGTTGAGCTGCCTTCCGGAGCCGGTCGGGCACTCCACGGTGAAGCCGGCGCCGTGGTAGCAGTGCAGATTGAGCAGGGCGCGGATCATCAGGAGGTTCATCGGGAACCAGACCGGGCCGCGCCAGTTGGAGTTGCCGCCGAACATGCCGGAGTCGGACTCGGCGGGCAGATACCCGACGCCGTACGTCTGCCCGTGCACCTCGAAGTGGTACGGGTGCTCGGCGTGGTGGCGGGACAGGGAGCGGATGCCGTGCGGGCCCAGGAACTCGTCCTCGTCGAGCATCCTGGCCAGGATGCGGCGCAGCCGGTCCTCGCCGAACAGGGCGAAGAGATAGCGGCCGTCCGAGGTGGGGTCGGCGGTGGCCTGCTGGTCGACGAAGGCTTCGACGGCCGGGTGCCGCCGGATGAACTCCTGGGCTCCCTCGACCAGTTCGGGGAAGTTCTGGTCGGCCCGGCCGCCGATCACGCTGGTCGCCGCCAGCGGTATCAGGCCGACCATGGACCGCACCTTCAGCCGGGCCGCGCTGCCGTCGGGCAGGCGCAGCACGTCGTAGAAGAAGCCGTCCTCCTCGTCCCAGAGGCTGGCGTTGTCCTTGCCGATGCGGTTCATGGCGACGGCGATCCAGGCGAAGTGCTCGAAGAGCATCTGGGCCTGCTCGACGTAGACCGGGTTGTCGACGGCGAGTTCGATGGCGATGTCGAGGAGGTTCTGGCAGTACAGGGCCATCCAGGCGGTGCCGTCGGCCTGGTCGATGTGGCCGCCGGTGGGCAGCGGGGCGCTGCGGTCGAAGACGCCGATGTTGTCGAGGCCGAGGAAGCCGCCCTGGAAGACGTTGTTGCCGTCGACGTCCTTGCGGTTGAGCCACCAGGTGAAGTTCTTGATCAGCTTCTGGTAGGCGTTCTCCAGGAAGGCGCGGTCGGCGTGGCCGGTGCGGTGCTTCTCCAGCTCGTAGACGAAGAGGGTCGCCCAGGCGTGGACGGGCGGGTTGACGTCGCCGAAGTTCCACTCGTACGCGGGGATCTGGCCGTTGGGGTGCAGGTAGAGACGGCGCAGGAGGAGTTCGAGCTGGGACTTGGCGAAGCCGATGTCGACCATCGACAGGGCGATGGTGTGGAAGGCGAGGTCCCAGGCCGCGAACCAGGGGTACTCCCAGGTGTCCGGCATCGACATGACCGCGTCGTTGACCATGTGGTACCAGGCGCTGTTGCGGATGCCCGGGTCGGCGGAGAGCGGGTCGACGCCGTGTTCGGCGAGCCAGCGCTCGACGTCGAGGTAGTAGTACTGCTTGCTCCACAGCATTCCGGCGAGGGCCTGCCGTACCACCCGCCGCTCGTCCTCGCCCATGCCGTCGGGGAGGACACTCTCGTAGAAGGCGTCGGCCTCGGTGCGGCGCAGCTCCATGGTGGTGCCGAACTCGCCCCAGGGGTCGGCGAGTTCGCGGTCGCTCAGGCGCAGCCGGACCGTCACGCTCCCCCCGGCGGGCACCGTCAGCACGCTGTGCAGGGCCGCCTTGGTGCCGGTCAGCGCCGGGTTGACGGCCGATGTCTCGCCGTGGACGACACAGCGGTCGATGCCGTCCTTGACGTACGGGGTGGTGTTGGGGCTGCCGAAGATGCGCTCGTTGTTCGTCTCGTTCTCGGTGAAGAGGACGGGGACCTCGGTGTCGCAGTACAGCCAGCGGGGACCGAGTTCCTCGTGGTCGGCGCGGATGGCGGTGCCCGTGTGCTGGAGACGGGGCACGGCGGTGCCGCCCGCCCAGGACCAGGTGTGCCGGAACCAGAGGGTCGGCAGGAGGTGGAGGGTGGCCTCGTCGGGGCCGCGGTTGTGCGCGGTGATCTCGATCAGGAGGTCCTCGGGGCCGGCCTTGGCGTACTCGACGAAGACGTCGTGGTAGCGGTCCTCGTCGAAGACACCGGTGTCGAGGAGCTCGTACTCGAAGTCGTGCCGGTCGCGGGCCTTGTTGGTGTCGACGAGGTCGGCGTACGGGAACTCGCCCTGCGGGTACTTGTAGAGGTACTTCATGTAGGAGTGCGTGGGCGTGGAGTCCAGGTAGAAGTAGTACTCCTTGACGTCCTCGCCGTGGTTGCCCTCCTGGTTGGTCAGGCCGAACATCCGTTCCTTGAGGATGGGGTCGCGGCCGTTCCACAGGGCGAGCGCGAAGCACAGCCGCTGTTTGTCGTCGCTGACGCCCGCGATGCCGTCCTCGCCCCAGCGGTAGGCCCGGGAGCGCGCCTGGTCGTGGGTGAAGTACGACCAGGCGTCGCCGCCGGGGCTGTAGTCCTCCCGTACGGTCCCCCACTGGCGTTCGCTGAGGTACGGCCCCCAGCGGCGCCATGCCGCGCCGGAAGCGTCGGCCTGAGCGAGCCGCTGCCGTTCGGCGTCTGTCGCGCCGCTGTCCGCCGTCATCGCAGCCTCCTCGTAGCCCGGCACGGTTCCCAGCCTCGGGGGTGCCGGACGTCCCCGCAATGGGTGTGGGGCGGAGGGGCGACCCTCTCCGCTCTTCGAAGCCCGGATTGCGTACCGCCGGCTCAGTGGGGCGGGCTGTCCCCGAAGGCCGTCACGGTGAGGAAGCGGATGGGGAGCGCGAGCAGGGTCTCCGGGCCGTGCGGGGCCTCGCCGTCGAACTGGAGGGCGTCTCCGGGGCGCAGCGTGTAGCTGGACTTGCCGTGGCCGTAGACCATCTCGCCCTCCAGCATGTAGATGATCTCGGTGCCGGCGTGCTGGAAGAGCGGGAAGACCTCGCTCTGCTCGGTGAGGGTGACCAGGAGGGCGTCCATCCGCTTGTGGGCGCCCCTGAGCGAGCCGAGCTGGGCGTACTCGTGGCCGACGCGGGTGCCGCGCCGCACGATGCGGGCGCCATGACCCGCCGGGACGAAGACGGCCTCCCGCTCGTCGTCCATCCCCCGGAAGAGGGCCGTGACCGGGACGTCGAGACCGCGCGCGAGCCGGGAGAGCGTGGTGAGACTGCACGCGGTCTGGGCGTTCTCGATCTTCGACAGCATGGCCTTGGAGATACCCACCCGCAGCGCCATCTCGCCGACGGAGAGCCCGGCCGCCTGCCGGTACTCACGGGCCCGGACCGCGATGATGCGTTCCAGGGCCTTGTCGTCGGCCTCCGCCGCGGGTTCGGGGTGCTCGGTCACCGGCGCATCCTATGCCGGGCGGTCCAGGCGGAACCGCCGGTGGGGCTCGGCGCGCCCGGTGGCGAGGTCGGCGGCCATCGCACCGATGAGGGGGGTGAACTTGGCACCCTGGCCGGAGCAGGGCGAGACGATGACGAGGGGGCCGTGCCGGTCCAGTACGAAGTCCTCGTCCTCGGTGGTGGTGTAGAGGCAGGTGGCCTCCGCGACCGGGCCGGGGTCGAGGCCCGGGAGGCGGTCGCGGACGAAGCCGCTCACCCGGGTGCGCGAGGCCGGATCGACGAGGCCCGTGCGGGTGCCGGCCGTGGTGGGGGTGCCGCGGCCGTGTTCGGCGACCTTGACGGCGGGCAGCGGGCCGCCGTCGGCGCCGGACGGCAGGCCGTAGATCTGCATGGCCTCGTCCTTGAAGACCAGTGTCGGCCACGGCACGGACGGATCGCGCTGAGGGAAGTGGAAGACCTGCTGCTGGGTGACCGTCAACTTCGGCAGTGACAGGGGCAGTCGGAGGTCCGGCAGCCAGGCGCCGGCCGCGATCACCGCGGTGTCGGCGGTGAGTTCACGTCCGTCGTCGGTACGCAGCGCCACCTTCTGGCCCACGTCGAACCCGGTGACGCGGACACCGGTCCGGACGTCCGCGCCGTGCTCGGCGGCGCGTCGCACACACGCGGCCACCGTCCGGTCGGCGTCGATCACTCCCGCGTCGGGCTGGTACAGGACCGGCCCGTCGAAGGTGATGTGCGGCCAGCGCTCCGACGCGGCCTCGGCGCCCAGGAGTTCGCACGGCACCCGGGACTTGCCCAGCACTTCGGACAACCCGACGGGGTCGCGCCCCGCCCCGAAGTCGAGGCCGCCGGTGATGCGCAGCAAGGGAGTCGCGCTGTCGTGCTCCAGCTCGCGCCACAGCTCATGGGCCCGTCCGGTCAGCTCGACGTAGAGCTTCTCGCCGTACACCCGCCGGAAGATCCGCGAACTGCCGTGCGAGCTGCCGTGCCGGTGGCCGATCTCGTACGCCTCGATCAGGGTGACCTCGTGGCCGCGGCGGGCGAGCTCCCAGGCGGTGGCCGCGCCCATCAGCCCGGCACCCACGACTGCGATCACAGGCCCTCCCCGGGGATCCAGTTGGTGCCGGCCAGCGGGACGCGGGCCATGGCCGCCGACTCGATGGTAAGCGCGACCAGGTCCTCCGGCTCCAGGTGCAGCAGATGCGCCTTGCCGCAGGCGCGGGCGAGGGTCTGGGCCTCCATGGTCATCACACGGAGGAAGTTGGCGAGGCGCCGGCCGGCCGCCATCGGGTCGAGGCGGGCGGCGAGTTCCTCGTCCTGGGTGGAGATGCCGGCCGGGTCACGCCCGTCCTGGAAGTCGTCGTAGTAGCCCGCGGCGGAGCCCAGCCGTCGGTACTCGGCGTCGTATCTGGGGTGGTTGTCGCCGAGGGCGATGAGCGCGGCCGTGCCGATGGCGACCGCGTCCGCGCCGAGCGCGAGGGCCTTCGCCATGTCGGCGCCGCCCCGGATTCCGCCGGAGACGATCAGCTGGACCTCCCGGTGGACGCCCAGCTCCCGCAGGGCGCGCACGGCCTGGGGCAGGGCGGCCAGGGTGGGGATGCCGACGTGCTCGATGAAGACGTCCTGGGTGGCGGCCGTACCGCCCTGCATGCCGTCGACGACCACGACATCGGCTCCCGCGTGGACGGCGAGCTTGACGTCGTAGTAGGTCCGGGTCGCGCCGACCTTCACATAGACCGGCTTCTCCCAGTCCGTGATCTCCCTCAGCTCCAGGATCTTGATGGCGAGGTCGTCGGGGCCGGTCCAGTCGGGGTGGCGGCAGGCGCTGCGCTGGTCGATGCCCACGGGGAGCGTGCGCATCCCTGCGACCCGTTCGGTGATCTTCTGCCCCAGCAGCATGCCTCCGCCGCCGGGCTTGGCGCCCTGGCCGAGGACCACCTCGATGGCGTCGGCGGCGCGCAGGTCGTCGGGGTTCATGCCGTAGCGGGACGGCAGGTACTGGTAGACGAGGTTCTTGGAGTGGCCGCGCTCCTCGGGGGTCATACCGCCGTCACCGGTGGTGGTGGAGGTGCCGACCTCGCCGGCGCCCCGGCCGAGGGCCTCCTTCGCCTGGGCGGAGAGGGCGCCGAAGCTCATGCCGGCGATGGTGACGGGAGTGGCGAGCCGCAGGGGGTTCTTGGCGTGCCGGGTGCCGAGGACGACGTCCGTGTCGCAGCGCTCGCGGTAACCCTCCAGCGGATAGCGGGACATGGAGGCGCCGAGCAGCAGCAGGTCGTCGAAGTGGGGCAGTCGGCGCTTGGCGCCCCAGCCGCGGATGTCGTAGACGCCGGTCTCGGCGGCGCGCTGGATGGCGTGGATGGTGGCGCGGTCGAAGGTGGCGGACTCGCGCAGGCCGTGGGATGCGGGTTCCATGGTTCCTCGAACTCCCTCAGTACGACTCGGACGACTGGGACGACTGGGACGGCCAGGACGACTAGTACGACGCCGAGTTGTCGACCTTGAAGTGGTACAGCTCGCGGGCCGATCCGTAGCGCCGGAACCCGGCGGGGTCCTCGTCCCGCTCGGCCGACTTCAGCAACTCGGCGAGCTCCGCGAGGTGTTCGGGGCGCATCTCCTTCTCGACGCAGTCGGCGCCGAGCGACCTGACCGCGCCGCGGACGTAGAGCCGGGCCTCGTAGAGCGAGTCGCCCAGGGCGTCCCCCGCGTCCCCGCACACCACCAACCGCCCGGCCTGTCCCATGAAGGCGCTCATATGGCCGACGTCTCCGCCGACGACGATGTCCACGCCCTTCATGGAGATCCCGCAGCGGGCGGAGGCGTCCCCGTCGATCACGAGCAGTCCGCCGTGGGCGGTGGCCCCGGCCGACTGGGACGCGTTGCCCCGCACACGCACCGTGCCGGACATCATGTTCTCGGCGACTCCGGTGCCCGCGTTGCCGTGCACGGTGACCGTGGCGCGCTGGTTCATGCCGGCGCAGTAGTAGCCGACATGGCCCTCGATGTCGACGGCGAGATCCTCCCGGATGCCGCAGGCCACGGCGTGCGCGCCGCGCGGGTTGAGCACGCGCCAGGCCGTGCCCCCGGGCGAGTGCAGGGCCTGGTTGAGCTCTCGTACCGGCGTCCGGGCCAGGTCGATCAGCGTCGCCATACGTACACCTCTTCCGGCTCGGGTTCGAAGATCCGGGCGTTCTCGATGCCCGGCAGGACGTCCAGGGCCCGGTACTCGGAGGCCATGGCCACCCATCCGGACGTCTGAGCGACGAGCGCGGGCTTGCAGGCGATGGCGTCCCGGACGACCGCGAAGGAGTCGCCGGTCGACACCAGCAAGGTGTAGAAGCCGTCGAACCGCTCGCACAGCAGCCGCAGCGCCTTCTCCAGGTCGGCGCCCCGCTCCAGCTGGCGGGCGACGAAGCGCGCTCCGACCTCGGAGTCGTTCTCGCTGTCGAACTCGACGCCCTGGGCGCGCAGTTCGCGGCGGATGGTGGCGTGGTTGGCGAAGGAGCCGTTGTGCACCAGGCACTGTCCGGGGCCGACGGAGAAGGGGTGTGCGCCCTCGGGGGTCACGGCCGACTCGGTGGCCATCCGGGTGTGTCCGACGCCCTGCCAGCCGGTGACGGAGGCGAGCCCGAAAGACGTCGCCAACTCCACGGGGTTTCCCGTTCCCTTGAGCACGGCCATGCCCCGGCCGGACCCGATGACGGTGGCGTGCGGCAGTGCTTCGGCCACCGCCGCGAGCAGGCCCGGGTCCGCGTGCACGACCGTCGTGGCGTCGGCCTCGACGGCGACCGCACCCGGCAGCGCGGCCTCCGCCTCGGCGGGCGTGACGCCGAGCAGCGAGACCACCTCGCGTCCCGGCGGCGAGAGCCGTGGGTCGCCGTAGACGGCGACTCCCGCCGAGTCCGGGCCGCGCTCGACGACCTGGCCGAGCATCGCGCCCAGCAGTTCGCCGAGCCGTGGTTCGAGAGAGGGCTCACGCAGATGCAGCCCCACGATCCCGCACATCTCAAGTCCCTTCAGAAGGCCGTCAGATAGCGGTCGAGCTCCCAGGGGCCGACCGTGGCATGCCAGTCGAAGAACTCCTCGCGCTTGAGGTCGGCGAAGTAGCGGCTCACCCCCTCGCCGGCCGCGTCCAGGGCGCCGCTGATCACGTCGTCTGCCTGGAGCGCCTCGACCGCGTGCAGCAGGGTCGGGGGGAGTTCCGGGCCCTTGCCGGCCGCGCCCGGCTCACCGGGGTCGAGACCCCGCTCGATGCCGTCGAGTCCGGCCGCGAGGGTGGCCGCGGCGGCGAGATACGGGTTCGCCGCGCCGTCCGGGCCGCGCAGTTCGACGCGGTTGCCGTCGGGGACGCGGACGAAGTGGGTGCGGTCGTTGCCGCCGTAACTGGCCAGGCGCGGGGACCAGGTGGCGCCCGAGCGGGTCGAGACCGCGCCCGTGCGCTTGTAGGAGTTGACCGTCGGCGCGATCACGGCCTGCAGTGCCCGCGCGTGCTCGAGGACGCCCGCGACGAAGGAGTAGGCGAGCGAGGACAGACCGAGGCCCCGTCCGTCGGAGGGGTCGGGGAAGACGGGTTCCTCGCCTCGCCACAGCGACAGGTGCAGATGCATGCCGGTGCCGGTGCGGTCGGTGAACGGCTTCGGCATGAACGTGGCGGTCATGCCCCGCTGTTCGGCCAGCACCGACACCAGGTATCGCAGGGTGATGACCCGGTCGGCGGTGGTGAGGGCGTCGGCGTGCAGGAAGTTCTGCTCGAACTGGCCGTTGCCGTCCTCGTGGTCGTTGGCGTAGTTGCCCCAGCCGAGGAAGTTCATGGCGCCGGAGACCGCGGTGAGGTGGTCGTACATCCGGGTCAGTCCGCGGGCGTCGTAGCAGGGGCGGGCCGCAGTGTCCCTGGCGTCGGCGACGCCGAGCACGCCGTGCTCGTCCCGGTTGACGAGGAAGTACTCGACCTCGGCGCCGACCGACATCGACAGGCCCTGGGCGGCGGCCCGCTCCAGCAGCTCGCGGAGGATGACCCGCGGGGCGTACGGCCAGGGATCGCCCTCCACGTACGGGTCGCAGTGGACGAGGGCGAGGCCGGGCCTGACGAAGGGGAGGGGGGTGTACGAGCGGGCGTCCGGCCGGGCGACGACGTCGGGGTCGCTGGGCTGCTGGCCGAGCGCGCCGGCCGCGTACCCGGCGAACCCGACGCCCTCGTCGCGGAGTTCCTCGACAGCCTGGGCCGGCACCAGCTTGGCGCACGGCTTGCCGGTCAGATCGACGAAGACGGCCAGTACGAACTCGATGCCGTCCGCGCGGACCAGCTCGGCGAGATCGGGGGCGGCGATCGCCATGGGCCCCTCCTTGGATGTCTACTGTCATGAATCATCGTTGCCCATGAGTAGACACCTTTGGGATTACGGGGGGATTTCCACCGAGGAAGGTCCGGGTAAGCCGAAGGGCCGGGCACCGCCCGGAAGAGGCGGCGCCCGGCCCTGACGTACCGTCAGAATCCAGACCGGTCAGGCCGTCGGCACGGGGTACAGCATGCAGCTGCTGGTGGCGTGCGCGAGAAGCCGGTCCGCCGGGTCGAGGAGCTGCGCCTCGGCGAGGGCGGTGCGGCGGCCGCCGCTCAGGACGCGGCCGACGGCGCGGACCTTGCCCGTGTCGGCCGTGACCGGCCGCAGGAACTTCACGGTCAGGTCGAGCGAGGTGTACGCCATGCCCTGCGACAGCGTCGACTGGACCGCGCAGCCCGCCGCGGAGTCGAGCATGGTCGCGTAGACACCGCCGTGCACGCTGCCGATGGGGTTGTAGTGCTCCTCGCCGGGGACCAGGGAGAACACCACCCGCCCGTGTTCCACCTCTTCGACGGCCATGCCCAGCGTGACGGCGATCGGCGCCGCCGGGAGGCGGCCCGCGAGGATCTCCCGGAGGAAGTGCAGGCCGGAGCCCTCGCCGACGGCGCCCGCCGAGATCGCGGGGTCGTCCCATGCGTACGTACGCGAGCGTTCCATGTGGCTGCACCATCTCCCTGGCTCTTTTCTTCGAAGCTAGCTTCCGCCGAAGCTGACTGTCAATGACAAAGCCAGGTGGCCTACGATGGCCCCATGAAGTGGCTCGAGATGAGCACCGAGAACTGCCCGCTCCAGCACACGCTCGACATCGTCGGCGAGAAGTGGACGCTGCTGCTGCTGCGCGACGCCTTCAACGGGGTGCGTCGTTTCGACGACTTCCGCCGGCATGTGGGGCTCTCCGAGGCGGTCCTCGCCAACCGGCTGCGCAAGCTGGTGGAGGCCGGAATCCTGAGGAGCGTGCCGTACCAGGAGCAGGGCAGCCGGACCCGGCACGAGTACCGGCTGACCGCCAAGGGCCGCGATCTGTGGCCGGTCCTGGTGGCACTGCGCCAGTGGGGCGAGGCCTATGTCGGCGACCCCGAGGGGCCGGTCCTGGACATCCGGCACAGCGACTGCGGCGCACCGGTGCGGGTGGTGGTGGAGTGCTCCGACGACCACAGCGGATTCGGCCCCAGGGACGTCACGGTCCGGCCGGGGCCGGCGGCCCGGCCCTGGAGCTGACCGCAGGGCTCACGTCGGATCGCTCACGCCCGTACGACCGAACTCGTACGTCAGCAGGCGCAGGCCGTTGAGGCCGACGAGGACCGTCGAGCCCTCGTGGCCGGCGACGCCGAGGGGCAGGGGCAGGGGCAGGGTGCCGAGGAGATCCCAGGCGACCAGGCCCGCGATGAAGACGCCGGCGAGGACGAGGTTCTCCGCCACGAGCCGGCGGGCCCGGCGGGAGAGGGCGATCACCGCGGGCACGGTGGCGAGTTCGTCGCGCACGATCACCGCGTCCGCGGTCTCCAGCGCCAGATCGGAACCGGCCCGGCCCATGGCGACGCCGGTGTGGGCGGCGGCCAGCGCGGGGGCGTCGTTGACACCGTCCCCGACGACCAGCACCTTGCGCCCCGCACCCTCCCACTCCCTCACCGCGTCCACCTTGTGCTGCGGCAACAGCCCCGCCCGGACGTCCTCGATGCCCACCTCGGCGGCCAGGTGGGCGGCGGCTCGCGGGTTGTCGCCGGTCAGCAGGACGGGGGCACCACCGGTGAGGGCGGTGAGGGAACCGACCGTGGTCACGGCGTCGGGGCGCAGCCGGTCGGCGAGGCCGAGCAGGCCGACGGGGGTGCCGTCGGAGACGACGAGGACGGCGGTACGGCCGCGCGCCTCCAGCTCGGCGGCGACGGCGACGGCCCGTGCGGCCATGGCCTCGCCCGCACCGCCGGACCCGTCAGTGTCCGCATCCACGTCCGCGTCCCCGTCACCGTCCGCGTGCGTCCTGCCGTCGAGCAGCCGGGCCGGCGCCCCGACGGCGATGCGCCGCCCGCCGACCCTCGCCGTCACACCCACCCCGGGCGTGGAGGAGAACTCCTCGGCCGGCGACGGCTTCAGCCCCCGCTCGCGTGCCGCCTCCACCACCGCGCGCGCCAGCGGATGCTCGCTGGGGTGCTCGGCCGATGCCGCCAGGGCCGTCAACTCCCGCTCCCCCAGACCGGATCCAGGGAGCGGTCGTACGTCCGTCACCCGCGGCACACCCTCCGTCAGCGTGCCCGTCTTGTCCAGCGCGACCGCGTCGACCTGGCCGAGCCGCTCCATCACGACCGCGGACTTGACCAGCACACCGTGCCGTCCGGCGTTGGCGATGGCGGACAGCAGGGGCGGCATGGTGGCCAGCACGACCGCGCAGGGCGAGGCCACGATCATGAAGGTCATCGCCCGCAGCAGCGCCCCCTTCAGATCGTCGCCGAAGGCGAGCGGCAGCAGGAAGACGGCGAGCGTGGCCGCCACCATGCCGAGCGAGTAGCGCTGTTCGACCTTCTCGATGAACAGCTGGGTGGGCGCCTTGGTCTCGGACGCCTCCTCGACCATGCGGACGATCCGGGCGATCACCGAGTCGGAGACGTCCCGCCCCACGCGGACGCGCAGCGCGCCCGTGCCGTTGACGGTCCCCGCGAACACCTCGTCACCGGGTTCCTTGGCGACGGGCAACGGCTCGCCGGTGATGGACGCCTGGTCGACCTCGCTCACCCCGTCCAGCACCCGCCCGTCGGCACCGACCCGCTCCCCCGGCCGTACGAGGACGAGGTCGCCGACCGTCAGCCCCTCGACCGGCACGGTCTGTTCGGTGCCGTCCCGGGCCAGCCTGGTCGCGGTGGCCGGCGCCAGGTCGAGCAAACCGCGCACCGAGTCGGCGGTGCGGGCGGTGGCCAGTGCCTCCAGTGCGCCCGAGGTCGCGAAGATGACGATCAGCAGGGCGCCGTCCATGACCTGCCCGATCGCGGCGGCGCCGAGCGCGGCGACGACCATCAGCAGATCGACGTCGAGGGTCCGCTCCGCCAGCGCCTTGAGCCCTTCCCAGCCCGGCTCCCAGCCGCCCGTGAGATACGCCAGCGCGTACGGCGGCCCCCAGAGCCAGGCCGGCTGCCCCGTCAGCTGGAGCGGCAGCGCCGCGAGGAAGGCGACGGTCGCGGCGAGCGCCCAGCGCGCCTCGGGCAGGGCGAGGACGCGGGTGCGCCGCCGGGGCGCGGGGGCGTCGGGTGCGAGGGCACGGCGGGGCGGGGTGAGGGTCGAGGTCACCGGCTCACCATACAGGAACACATGAAGAGTCATTCATCTCTTCATTGGTTCATCCGTACGCCGTCCTTCGCCTGTCCGCCGCCCTTCGCCTGTCCGCCGCCCTTCGCCTGTCCGCCGTCCTTCGCCTGTCGGTCGCCCATCGCCTGGCCGCCGCCCTTCATGTGTCCGCCGCCCTTCGCGCGTCGGCGCAGCAGCAGACGGCGTGCCGGGACCTCGACCGCCTCGTACAGGACCCACGCCAGTCCCAGGGACACGGTGAAGGCCACGACCGTGACCGCCAGGCCCTCGACCACCCCGAAGCGGGGACGGAAGCCCAGCAGGCTGATGCCGGCCCGCAGGACCAGCAGATGGACCATGTAGAACGCGAAGGACAGCTCCCCGAGCCGCACCATCCGCCGGTGCCGCCACAGCGAGGGCAGTCCGCGCAGGTCGGCGAGGGCCGCGGCCGGGATGAGCAGGGCGAAGCCGATGACGGTGCAGGTGGTGGCGGGGTAGCCGGGGGTCACCCGGGGGACCAGGAAGTAGCCGATGATCGCGAGGGCGAGCGAGGCCTCCAGGCCCGGTCCGCGCCAGCGCTCGAGCTGGACCAGCCGGGCGACGGCGGCGCCGATCACGAACTCGGGCAGCCGGGCGGCGGGCAGGGAGTAGAGCGGCTGCGAGAACCAGTGGTGGGCGTCCGCCCAGGCCAGCGCGAAGACCGCGAGCAGCGAGAGGCCGGCCAGTGCCGCCGTCCCCCGGGCACCGAGCCGGCGGAGCAGCAGCGCGAGCGGCGGGAAGGCGGCGTAGAAGAAGGCCTCGCAGGCCAGTGACCAGCTGACCGGGTCGAGGGTCTGCCACCACGGGCGCCACCAGGAGTGGACGAGCAGGACGTTGGCCACGCCCTGCCCCAGGGTCGGCTGGGCCAGATGCGGCAGCGTCCAGGCCATGAGGAGAGCGACGGCGGCGGTGACCAGGTGCACCGGCACGATGCGGGCGACGCGCCGTCGCCAGAAGGCGGGGGCGCGGTCGCGCGGCCTGGCGGACCACATGAGCACGAACCCGGAGAGCACGAAGAAGAAGGACACACCGGTGGCGCCGGCGCCGAAGGCCCAGGTCGTGAGCGACTGGGCGGTGCCGTCGAAGTAGCGGAAGTTGTGGATGTGCAGGCCGAAGACGAGCAGTGCGGCCATCCATCTGAGTCCGGTGAGGGACGGCAGGGCGGGCGCCGAAGGGGTGCGGGCGGTCCTGGTGCTGGAGGGACTCGGAATGACGAGGGTGGCGGACGACGACATGAGAGGGAGCGTTGCCGCTTCCCCATTTTCCAATCGGTGCCGTTGGGAACGTCACACGAACGGGGGGCGTCATCTGAATCGTCCCTGATGTTAGGCCTCCGCTACCGGTGGGTCTATCGTCGGAATCGTGGGCCAGAGGTGGGAGGTCGGCAGGTGATGCCGCAGGACGAGGCCGTGATCGGCTGCATCGGCAAGGTGCTCATCGGCACTCGCGGCTCCGCGGGCCCCGGTGAGGTCCTGGTGAGCGTCCGGGGCGGCTCGGAGACCTTCCTCGCCTGGTCCGACGATCCCCTGCCGACGGGGGCGACCGTGCTCGTGATCGAGTCACGAGGCTGTCGTGAGGTCGGCGTCATCGAGTGGGAGGACCCACTCTCGGCGTTCGGCGACCGTGCCGACGCAGACTGAGGAGTAGCAGAATGTTCGGTTACCGCGTTCCCGCTCCCGACGAGGCGATGCTGATCTCGGGTGGCAGGCGGGGACTGGGGGGCGCGCCGTTCCGGGTGGTGACGGGGCACGGCAAGTTCGTGCTGCCGTTCTTCCGAAAGACCCGTTTCCTCACGCTGGCGATGTGCGAGTCCGAGGTCACCGAGACCTGTGTGACCCGGCAGGGCATCGCCCTGCACGTACGCGCCGTCATCGCCTTCAAGGTGGGCAACGACCACGAGAGCATCATCAACGCCGGTCAGCGCTTCCTCTCCGACCAGGACCAGATGTCGGTGCTGACGGGGCGGATCTTCGCCGGTCATCTGCGGGCGATCATCGGTTCGATGACGGTCGAGGAGATCGTCACCGAGCGGCAGAAGCTGGCCGCCGAGGTGCTGGACACCTCGAAGATGGAGATGGCGAAGATCGGTCTGATCGTGGACTCGCTGCAGATCCAGTCGATCGACGACGGCGACGCCGGCTACATCGACGCGATGTCCGCGCCGCACCGGGCGGCCATCCAGCGGCAGGCCCAGATCGCCCAGGCGCAGGCCACCCAGACGGCGGCGGAGGCCGAGCAGGAGGCGGCGCGCAAGCAGGCCGAGTACGCCCGGCAGACGGCCGTCGTGAAGGCGGAGTACTCGGCCGAGGTGGACCGGGCGCAGGCGCAGGCCGCGCAGGCCGGACCGCTGGCGCAGGCGCACGCCCAGCAGGAGGTGCTGGCCGCGCAGACCGAACTGGCCCAGCGGCAGGCGAAGTTGCGCCAGCAGCAGCTGGTGGCGGAGATCGTGAAGCCGGCCGAGGCGGAGGCCGAGCGGATCAGGCTGCTCGCCCAGGCGGACGCCCAGCGGATGAAGATCCAGGCCGAGGCGGCGGCCTCGTACGACCGGGTCGCGCTGGACCGGATGCTGATCGACCAGCTCCCGCAGATCGTGAAGGAGGCCGCGGGCGGCCTCGCGGGTGCCAACGTCAACGTCCTCAACGGTGCCGACGGCCTCGGTGAGATCGCCGCGGGCCTGGTCTCGCAGGGCCTGACGATCCTGGACTCGGTCCGCTCCAACCTCAACGGCGGCCAGGACTCCGACAGCCGGCAGCCGTCGAACAACGGCGTCCTCGAACTGCGCGCCAACAACGACCGGAAGTCGGACGACGGCCCGGTGGACGTCAACTGACCGAGCCGCACGGTTGGTTCAGGGCTGC